>CAVFRH010000057.1:0-2787 GCA_963624695.1 bacterium | reverse complement strand
GCCATAGAAGGATCCCGAAGAATTGCTGCCTTCTGTGCAGTTTTTATGATTTCAGCATCTTCCTCGGAAAGTGTAATCGGATTCATTGCGATTGATACAACCGTAATGCCTCTCAGCTGACTCCATTTCTTTGTAAGGGCTTCATTCATTGCATCTGCCAGCTCTGCCGCATGTGCCGGAAGTGCATTTGGTCTGATCTGCAAGTCAGATATTTTTGCAAAAGCAGGCTGCAGCGCACTGATAAACTCCGTTTTCAGCTGCATTTCAATTTCTTCTCTTCGAAACTGGCCAGCAACATTTCCACATACATTTGTATAGAATAGAAGCGGATCTGTAATTTTATAAGAATATACACCGCTACATCTCACGGATACATCAATGTCCAGATTTACATTGTGGTCAACCACACGGAAAGGAATCGGATTCGGCGTTCCGAACTTATTGTCCATAAGTTCTTTTAAATTAAAATAATACACTCTCTGATCTTTTCCGCTGTCTCCGCCATAAGCGAAACGTTTTCCAATGGTTCGAAAGGTGTTTCTTATGCCTTCTCCCAGTGTTCCTGCGAATATGCTGGGCTCTGTAGACATATCATATGTATATTCACCAGGTTCTGCACATAATTCTACAATTTTCCCCTGCTCTACAATGATCATGCACTGACCATCCGCAACAGCTATACCGCTTCCGTTGGTAATAATATTTTCATCCCCACGTGTGTTGGAAGAATGTCGACCTGTTTTCTTTCTTCCCTTTGCAACTAAAACCTCTTTGTCCATTGACTCGCAATAGAAAAATTCTTTCCACTGATCTGCAAATGTTCCATGTGCAGCTCCCAATATAGCTCTTATAAGACCCATATATTGCTCCTTTCTCAGATGTGAATCTTCTTAGTTGCCGTGAGTGCTAAGGCACCTGGTCCAATATGACAAGATACACTCAATGACAGAGGATTCAGAACGATATCATGTCCCGGAAATTCCTTTTCTACTTCTTTTTTAAATTCTAATGCTGCATCTAAATCGTGGGTATAGGCCATTGCTATATGTACGTCACTGTAATCCGGTGAACCGTAGCGAGTTGCACAGTCTTTTTTTACCTGCTGAAGCATAGTAGCCTTCGCCTGCTTTATGGTACGTGCCTTTGAAAATGCATCCAGCTTTTCGCCCTGAATCTGAAGCACCGGTTTTAAGCGCAAAAGTGAACCTATTGCTGCAGCCGCAGGTGTAATTCTTCCACCTTTTTTCAGATAATAAAGTGTATCCAGCATAATATATATACTGGAATCCATTTTGTTTTCCATGAGTCGATCGCATATTTCCTGCGCATCTAAGCCGGCATCTGCCAGCATCTTTGCATCTAAAGCAGACTGTCTTTGTGTAACTGAAATACGCTGGTTATCTACCACAAAAACTTTCCCCTCATAGTTTTCCTTTGCCAGCATAGTTGCAATAGAACATGTTCCGGAAAGACCGCTTGACATTGGAATATGTATAATCTGGTCATACTCCTTAAGCAGTTCCTCCCAAAGTTCCATAAATTCCCCAGGATTTGGTGCAGATGTCAATATCTTAGCATTTTCCTGTAATTTTTCATAAAATTGCTCCTGTGACAGGGTAATATCTTCCAGAAAAAGTTCATCATCGATATAAAAAGGCATAGGCATAACTGTTATGCCCAGCTCCTTTCCTTCTTCCTGTGTAATACCACTATTACTGTCGGTGACGATTCTTATCTTTGCCATTTACTGCCTCCCTAAACTTGCGAAGCCTAATCACGTTTTTTTCTCAATCATACACTATACAATATTTTTATAGAAAAGTACAGAAAAATAGAAAATGGAATTTTGCAGAACATATTACTGCAAAGAAAAACGCCCCCGTTTCCGGAAGCGTCTCCTGATATTTGTTTTTCATTTATTTTGTAGCAAAGAAATCGTTGATCTGAGCTACAAGTGTATCTGCATCGATACCATGTACCATTGCTGCATCTGCAATGCTCTCTGCCTGAGAAGACGGACAGCCGAGGCAATGCATTCCTGCTCTCATAAGAATCGGAGCTACCTCCATATCAATTGTCAACAACTCGCCGATTGTCATATCTTTTGTAATAGTTGTCATAACATTTTTCTCCTTTAAATCTTTTTCTCAAAAGAAAATATCTCAAGTACAGTCGATTATAATACGAAAAGAATTCTCTTGCAAGATAAATTATTTCACATCCATGTACTTTATAATTTCAGTTTTCTCTACAAACTTTTCTTTTATTTTTTGTAAATGTGCAAAATGCTCTGCTGCATTGTGAACTTCTGTACTAGATACATCTTTCCACTGTTCCAACAGAAAAATAGTTTTTTCTTCTTCGATCGGATAATAATAGTCATAACGGATATTTCCTGCTTCCGCTCTGCTTGCATCGATCACTCCTGCTTCTTTTGCTTCCTTATAAAATGCATCTCTTTTTTCATTGTTCTTGAAATAATACTTCACATGTATTTCTATCATATACCGCTCCTTCGTTCCTTATCATAAAATAAACTTTCATTTACTATAACATATCTTTTAAATTTCTTTAAAGGGTCCTTTTAAATTTTCCCACAACAATATAAAAAACTCCTCACACGAATGTAAGGAGTTCTTTTTCTATGAAGCATCGGGGATTCGAACCCCGGACAACTTGATTAAAAGTCAAGTGCTCTGCCGACTGAGCTAATGCTCCTAATAAAAGTGCCTAGTTCCGGAATCGAACCAGAGACACGAGGATTTTCAGTCCTCTGCTCTACCAACT
>CAVFRH010000056.1:0-33191 GCA_963624695.1 bacterium | reverse complement strand
CGGAGAGGGTGGGATTCGAACCCACGCGCCCTTTCGGACAAACGGTTTTCAAGACCGCCTCGTTATGACCGCTTCGATACCTCTCCAAATATGAAATTAGGGTTTTCCCACTGCCGGCGACCGGAATCGAACCGGTACGGGTATCGCTACCCACGGGATTTTAAGTCCCGGGCGTCTGCCAGTTCCGCCACGCCGGCAAATACAATGGACGGAGGTGGATTCGAACCACCGAAGCAATCTGCAGCAGATTTACAGTCTGTCCCCTTTGGCCACTCGGGAATCCGTCCCCATCGTCATATAACTGACAGTTAGAGATTATACCCTAACTGCCAGAAAAAAGCAAGTCTTTTCTTGCTTATTTATTTCCATATTTTTTCACAAGCTGATTTAAACTTCTGAATTTTTCCCGAATATCGTCCTTAAATACTGCGGATCCGGCGACCAAAATATTTGCACCCGCCTCTAAAACCAGAGGGGCTGTGCTTTCTTTGATTCCACCATCTACCTCTATGTCTATATCCGGATAGCCCATACGATCCAACATCTTTCTTAGCTGCCGAATTTTCTCTGTCATTGCGCCCAGATAGGACTGTCCTCCAAATCCCGGATTAACAGTCATCAAAAGAATCATATCTGTTTTTTCAAGAACATATTCTACCGCAGACAGAGGCGTTGCCGGATTCAAAGCTACTCCGCTTTTTAAGCCTGCTTCTCTTATTTGCTGCAGTACTCTATCTAAATGCTTGCATGCTTCTGCATGCACAGTGATCATATCTGCGCCGCTTTCCTTCATCGCTTCTATATAACGTCCCGGATCCTCTACCATCATGTGTACATCAAAGAACATTTTTGATTCTTTGCGAATTGATTTGATTACTGGCATTCCAAAAGAAATGCTCGGAACGAAGGTTCCATCCATTACGTCCACATGAAGCCACTCGCACCCTTCCTCTTCTAACAAAAGGAACTGCTCTCTTAATCGGTTAAAATCTGCCGATAGCATAGACGGCGCCAACTGATACTGTCTTTTTTCTCCATTCATTTTTTTACCCTCTTCTATTTATATTTATTTTTTTCCTGTTCCTTTAATTCTGTAAAAAGCTGCAGATAAGATTCATATCTTGCCGAAGATATAATCTGCCTCTTCACAGCTTCCTTAACAGCGCAATCTGGTTCATGCACATGCACGCAGCCCTGAAATCTGCATTTGCCTTCAAATCTTCGAATTTCCGGGAACAGATCCTTTAATTCTTCTTTTTCGATTTTTTCCGGTGAAAAAGAAGTAAAGCCGGGTGTATCACATATATAAGTTTCTGCATCTAATACGATTAGCTGCGAATGTCTGGTTGTATGCTTTCCTTTTTTCAGTTTTGCACTGGTACTGCCGGTTTCCATTTTGTATTCTCCGGAAAGGGCATTTGTCATTGATGATTTTCCCACTCCGGAAGGACCTGCGAATACCGTCGTTTTCTTTCGCAGAAGTTTTCGGATTTCTTCCAATCCGCTCTCGTCTTTCGTGCTCGCAAGCACTACCTGATATCCTGCTTTTTCATACATTTCAAGAACTTCTTCTTTTTTCTCCTTTTCAACAAGGTCGCTCTTGTTAAAGCAGATTGTAACCGGAAGCTCCAGCAGTTCCATCTGTATCAGCATTCTGTCCATTACTCCAAAGCTTGGCTCCGGATCTGCTAAGGCCATAAAAAGAAGCATTTGATCCACATTTGCCACCGCCGGACGATACAATTCGTTTTTTCTCGGAAGGATTTCTTCTATGTTCGCTTCCTTTGTTTTTTCGTCCAGGATTTTGATCTTGACCAAATCCCCTACTAAGGGTTTGATGCCCTCTCTTCGAAAAAGTCCTTTTGCTTTACATTCATAGATGCCGGATCCTTCTACGGCAACGTAGTAGAACCCGGCTATCCCTTTCACTATTTTTCCTGTCATTAATTATAAGGTGATGTAAAGGTAAGCTCCTGTGTTGATAACAGCTCATAGCTTCCTGTCGCATCATTGTACTCGTAAATACTTAAAGTTCCTGTTGACACGCCTGTCTTTCCCCAGACAATATCTGTGTAATAACCCATATCACCAAATGGGTTTGCTCCTTCATAAACCGTTGATGTGCTTCCATTCTGCTCAAGTGTAATTCGAACATTTCCGCCGGAATAGCCTGTTGGCTGACCAAATCCCTGGACATAATACCACTCTGAATCCTCTGTACTGCTGGTTGCCGCGCTTACATAAAGTGTTATTGTGCTTCCAACCTCCACTGAGGAACCTGCTGCCGGATCGGTATACATAACTGTTCCCTCTGCATACTCTGTGCTCTCTACTGTAACTGTTTTATAGTAGATTCCATATCCGGAAAGAACTCCTGCAGCCTGCGCTTCTGTATATCCCGCGAAATCATTCAGCACAACTGTAGTCTTCTGTTCTGACTCTGATGAGCTTTCTGTACTTGAAGCTCCTGAGCTTATGTAAAGCGTAACTGTACTTCCGGCCTGCACCTGTGATCCTTCACTTGGGTTCACCGAAACAACTCTCCCGCTTTCTACTGTATCACTGCTCTGACTGATGATGGATACTGCAAGATTATTGTCTGACAAGAGTTTTTCTGCTTCTGCCTGTGTCAGTCCCTGCAGTCCGCTTGGTACCGTCACTTTGTCGCTTCCACTTGAAATTACCAGGTTAATTGTGCTGTTTGCGTCTACTCTGGTTCCAGAGATAGGATCCTGACTGACAACTTCACCCTCTGCGTAAATACTGGATTCTTGCGTTCCTGACTGCTTTACAGTCAATCCGTACTGCGCTGCAAGAGACTGTGCCTCTTCCAAAGTTCTTCCAAGGAAATCCGGAACAAGGACGCCCTCTACTGAACTTTCACTACTGCTGCTGGAAGATGTTATGCTCGTTGTCTTCGCCGTTCCCTGACCCTTGTTAAAGAGTCCGGCCATATTTCCGATTACAACAATAAGGATTATGATTATGATAGCACCAATCAAAAAGCCACCGATTGTGATTGCTTTTTCCAATTTGGAGCTAACTGCATCAGAATCACTGTTTTTTCGTCTGCTTTTTCGAGTCGACCGCTTTGATGATTTTTCATCGTAGTCATCGTCTTCGACATAATCATACTCATCATCTTCATCGTCATCTTCGATGTCTCTTTGGCTGTAACGACTTGTCTGCTGATCCGGATTTATTACCTTCGTTTCGGAGGATACTGTGCTCGCAGCAACACCAGCTACCGGAAGCACCTGGGAATTACTTCCAATCGGAGCCATCTGGACAAAATTGCCCTGAGGATCAATCAGTGAACGTTTCAGATCATCCACAAGAAGGCCTATGCTTGCATATCTTCGTTCTGGATTTTTCTGGGTACACTTTAAAATGATCTGTTCAAGAGAATACGGTAGATCCGGTGTATACCTAGACGGCGGAATAATTTCCTCCTGCAGATGCTTAATTGCAATCGCCACTGTGGTATCTCCATCAAACGGAACCCTTCCGGTAACCATTTCATACATGGTAATTCCAAGAGAATATATATCACTTTTGGCATCCGCAAATCCGCCTCTTACCTGCTCAGGTGAACTGTAATGTACGGAACCCATTACATTTGCGGTAATTGTATTTGAATTGATCGCTTTTGCAATACCAAAGTCGGAAAGCTTCACCTTTCCATCTACTGATATAATTATATTTTGAGGCTTTACATCTCTGTGCACAATTCCCTGATTGTGTGCACTTTCCAGTCCCAAAGAAACCTGGATTGCTATGCTTGTAGCCTCTTTTATGCTAAGTTTTCCTTTTTTATCTATATAGCTCTTCAGAGTTATCCCCTCAACCAGCTCCATAACTATATAGTAAAGCCCTCTGTCCTCTCCAACATCGTAAACATTTACGATATTCGGATGAGCAAGTCCAGCTGCGGCCTGGGCTTCTTTTCTGAATTTTGCAACAAAGCTTCCATCACCCCTGAATTCCGCCTTGAGCACCTTTACAGCTACCAGCCGGTTCAGCTTGTGGTCCATGGCCTTGTATACATCGGCCATTCCACCGGCTCCGACACGAGAGATGATCTCATATCTCTCTCCAATGATAATTCCTTCTTTTAACATATATCCACCTCGTCAGAAAACGGCTGTACTGCAATCACTGCAATATTATCCTTGCCGCCATTCAAATTTGCCTGCTCAACCAATGCCAGCGACGGATCTTTTCCTTCTTTCGAAGACTCCCCTACGATCCGAAGTATCTCCTCATCTTCTACCATATTTGACAAGCCATCCGAACACATCAAAAACCATTGACCTGCTTCCAGCTTAAGGTCAAAGAAATCTATTTCTACGTTTTCCTCTGTTCCGACTGCTCTCGTAATGATGTTTTTGTCCGGATGATGCTTTGCCTCCTCCGGCTCTAATTCTCCCAAACGGACCATTTCTGCGATAAGTGAGTGGTCTTGTGATATTTGCTTAATATTTTCGTCTATGAGGTAAAGCCGACTGTCTCCGACATTTGCCACATATAAATAATCTCCGACTACTGAAGCTGCAACCATTGTTGTTCCCATACCGGCCATATTTTGATTTTCCATAGCCGATTTCAGGACCTCTCGATTTGCTGCCATAATTCCACTTCGAATGATCTTTACCGGATTAAAGTTTTCATCCTTGCGAATGGTCTCCACCATTACAGATACCCCATAATGTGATGCGAAATCGCCTGCTTTATGGCCGCCCATTCCGTCAGCCACCACAAAAAGATTCGGCAGATTTCCTACCGGATCTTCGGACGTAAACATATAATCTTGATTCATCGAACGAATTTTTCCTACGTCGGTAGCAGAAAATACCTTCATATTAATTCTCCCGGTATATCTTTCTAACTGGCATTTTTACACCGTCAAAGTCAAATTTCTTCCTTTGTCTGTGCAATGTAGCTCTTACGTAGTTGTCCACAGGCACCATCTATATCACTGCCCATTTCTCTTCTAATAGTAACATTTATTCTGCTTTTTTCAAGTTTATTTTGAAAATTCAGGGTATTTTCATATCTGGCTGGCCGGAAGCTTCTCTCCTCCACCGGGTTCACTGGAATGAGGTTTACATGGCAGGGAAAGCCCCTTAAAAGTGCTGCCAGCTCCTGTGCATTTTCCACTGAATCGTTTTCTCCCTCTGCCAGTGCGTACTCGAAGGTTACTCTCCTTCCGGTACTCTCGTAATAATTTTTTGCCGCATTTACTACCTCCTTGATTTGGTAGGTGTTTGCCACCGGCATCAACTTTTTTCGGATATCATCATTTGGGGCATGGAGCGAAACCGCCAATGTTACCGGCAATTTTTCTTCTGCAAAGTCGTACATTTTTGGCACAAGGCCGCAGGTAGAAACCGTTATATTTCGTATGCTTAGATTCATGCCTTTTTCATCTGTGACAATTCGTATAAAGCGAAGCAGATTTTCATAATTATCGAAGGGTTCTCCCGTTCCCATAACCACAATATTCGATACCCTCTCTCCTGTAAGTTCAGCAATCCGATAAACCTGATCCAGCATTTCCGAAGCTTGCAGATTTCTCACCTTTCCACCGATTGTAGAGGCGCAGAACCTGCATCCCATAGCACAGCCCACCTGAGAGGAAATGCAAACTGAATTTCCATGATGGTACTTCATCCATACACTTTCTATCACATTTCCGTCTGCAAGTTTAAAAAGATATTTTCTTGTTCCATCCTTTTTTGAAATTCTGCATTCTACCTCCTGAAGACAGGTCAATGGATAAGAGTTCTCCAGCTTTTCTCTTAGTTTTGCCGATAGGTTTGTCATCTTTTCATAAGAATCTGCTCTTTTTTGATGCATCCAGGAAAAAAGCTGTCCGGCATGAAAGGCTTTTTCGCCTTCCCCTTCCATCAGCTTTTTTAATTCCTCAAGATACATGGACTTGATATCTATATCTGTCATTTTTTCACTTCATCCTTTACAAAAAGAGTTATAAAGAAACCATCGCCCGGATAGTTTTTCCCAGGAAGAAGCTGCAGGCTTCCTTTTGGGGAAATCATGGGTAAAATTTCTTTTGGCATATTTTTCCTTATATCAGCAACCTTAAATCCGCCCTTTTCCAAAATGTAGGAAACCTGATCTTCATTTTCTTTTTGATTGATTGTGCAGGTACTGTAAAGCAGCTTTCCGCCCGGCTTTACATATGCCACTGCATTGTCCAGTATTTTCCTTTGCAGCTGCACTAAATTTTCCTCATTTTCTTCACTGGCCCGATATTTTATATCCGGCTTATGTCCGATTACTCCATAACCGGAGCAGGGAAGATCTGCAATTACCAAATCCATTTTTTCTTTTATGCAGCTATCATATTTTTTTGCATCGAAAACCTGTATTTCTACATTCTTTATGCCGCATTTTTCTGCATTTTCGCGAATCAGCTCCACCTTTTCTTCTGAAACATCCCGTGCATAAAGTCTGGATCCTTCTCCTGCCTTATCCGCCGCAAGAAGTGTTTTTCCGCCCGGTGCTGCACAAAGGTCCAAAATCTTCAGATTACTTTCTTTCTCGATATCTGCTGCTTCTATTGCCAACATAGACGAAATATCCTGTATCAGAAAATCTCCCCTTTCGAATGCCGAAAGCTCCCCCAGCTTGTCGAAGCCAGAAATGCTACAGGCATAAGGAAGCAGACCTGTCGCTTCCACGCTGATTCCTTCTTTTTTTAGTTCTGCAATACATTCTTCCTGTCTTCTTTCGCTGCCTCGAAATCTTATGTAAGTCTTTTTTTCTTTCAGGAAGGATTCACACAGCTCCCTTGTTTTCTCTTTTCCGTAATCCTTTAACCATTTTTCCAGCAGAAATTCCGGTATAGAATACTTAACCGACAAAAATGAAAGCGTATTTTCTTCTTTTGGAAGAAGTGCTTTGTCCGGTTCCCTCAGTGCGCTGCGTAAAACTCCGTTGACAAAGCCCTTTAAATTGCCAAAGCCTTTTTTTACGGTAAGCTTTACTGCCTCATTTACTGCTGCACGATCCGGAACCGAATCCATTTTTCGAATCTGATAAAAGGACAGTCTTAATATGTTTCGAATTACAGGTTTCATCTTTCGGACAGGTGTTTTTGAGTAACAGTCAATCAGATAATCCAGCCAGATCATCTCCTCTAGGGTTCCTTCTGTAAGTCTTGCGTAAAAAGCTCTCTGATTTTTCGGAAGGTATTCGTATTTTTCCAAGACACTGTTGATAAGCTCATTTGCCTTTTCCCTATCTTTTTCAAACAAAAGCAGCGTCTCCAACGCCAGAGCTCTTAAATTCACCTCTTGAGCCAAACCTGTCCTCCTTTTAGTTCATGCTGCCCAGCTTCATTCCTGCTTCCCATCTGCATCCCCGCAGGAAAGCATCATAAGGCATTCTTTTCTTTCCCTGCAGCTGCAGCTCCAATATTTCCAGCTGTCCTTTGCCTGTCTGTATTCTCAATGCATTTTTATCTGCGCAGCTGATTGTTCCAGCTTCCAATTCGGAGTCCTCGTCAATAACCCTGCTGTCCCAGATTTTTACATTTTTTCCTTCTGCAAAGGTATAAGCCGCCGGCCAGGAATTCATTCCCCTTACCAGTCTTTCCACTTCCTTCGCACTCTTGCTCCAATCGATCAAGCCATCTTCTTTGCAGATCATTCTTGCATAGGACGTCGGACTTTCTGCCGGTTGTTTTACCGCTTGAATCTGACCTTTTTCAATATCATCCAGAGTTTTTATCAAAAGCTTTGCTCCCATATCTGCCAGCTTTTCAAAAAGAGAATCCGAGGTTTCCTTTGGATCAAGCACGGTTTCTTCCATTGAGAGAATATCTCCTGTGTCCAGTCCCTTGTCCATCTGCATTACAGCAACACCGCTCTTTTCTTCTCCGTTCAAAACAGCCCATTGTATCGGCGCTGCACCTCTGTATTTCGGAAGGAGCGAGGCATGCACATTGATGCAGCCATATCTGGGCAGTTCCAAAATGCTCTCCGGTATAATACGCCCGTAAGCTACTACAATGATGACATCCGGCTGATATTTTTTCAATTCTTCCAAAGTCTCCGGAGCCTTCATTTTCAACGGCTGAAAGACAGGCAGCCCCTCTCTTTGTGCAACAACTTTTACTTCAGAAGGCTGCAGTTCTTTTTTTCTTCCTCTGGCTTTATCCGGCTGAGTTACAACAAGTTTTACCTGATGCCTGCTTTTCAGCAGTTCCTCCAGGGAAGCTGCTGCAAAATCCGGAGTTCCCATAAAAATTATATTCACCCTTACTCCTCCTGCTCTTCTGCCATTTCGCTGTTATCTCTCAGCTCTCCTTCTACTTTGCTTACATACAGAATTCCATCCAGGTGTTCACACTCATGGCAGATTGCTCTGGCCAAAAGTCCTTCGCCCTCTAATTCAAATTCTTCCATATTTAAATCCAGAGCTTTCACCTTCACCCGCATCGGTCTTGTCACGACACCATTTTTTCCCGGCACTGAAAGACAGCCTTCCGGCCCTGTCTGGGTTTCCTCGGATTTTTCTGTAATTACCGGATTGATCAGTACATAGGGATCCGGCTCTTCCATTCCTGTATCGATTACCACGATCCGCTTAAGAACGCCTACCTGGGGTGCTGCCAGACCTACTCCCATTGCTTCATACATCGTGTCAAACATATCTTCTACCAGAGTTATTATTTTTTCATCTACTTTTGTAACCGGACGACATTTCTTTGTCAAAACATCTTCACCCCAATAACGTATATTTCTAAGTGCCATAATTTTTTCTCCTTATTAACTATTCAATGCGAATTGGATGTTTATTTCATCAAATCCGCTATTTATTGATATATATTTTTCTGTATATTGCCTCATTCTAATCACATGCTCTTTTTTATCGTGTTTTATATAAATCACAAAACGATACATGTCATTTACCTTTGCCACATTTTCCGCTACCGGACCAAGTATATGGGCCTCACTTTCCTGCGAAATTGCATCCAGATATTTCCGGATATGGTTCATGGCATTTTGCAGTTCTTCTTCTTTTTTTCCACTTCCGTGAATTGCAAGCATACAGCTTGCCGGAGGATACCCCATGATTTGGCGATTTAAAATTTCTTCCTGATAAAAACTCTCATAATCCTGGGTCTGCACTGCTTTTAAGGCATAATGCTCCGGATTGTAAGTTTGAATCAGCGCAAGTCCCGGCAGCTTTCCTCGCCCGGCTCGGCCTGCCGCCTGCACAAGGAGCTGAAAGGTTTCTTCTGCTGCTCTGTAATCTCCGGCATTTAAAGATGTGTCTGCCGCCAAGGCACCTACCAGCGTGACCTTTGGAAAATCATGCCCCTTTACGATCATCTGAGTTCCGACCAGGATGTCTGCCTTTCCTTCTGCAAATTCTTTTAGTATTTTTTCATGACTTTCCTTTTGCCCGGTAGTATCCCGATCCATGCGAAGCACCCTGGCCTTTGGAAGCAATTTTTTTAATTCTTCCTCCACTTTCTGGGTTCCGACTCGAAAGCCACCTATATAGGGCGAACCACAGCTTGGACAAAGCTTCACCATTGACCGCTGAAAGCCACAGTAATGGCACATCAGCATTCCATTGTTATGATAGGTCAGGGAAATGTCACAATGGGGACATTTTACAACATTTCCGCATGATCTGCACGTAAAAAATCCTGTGTGTCCTCTGCGGTTTAAAAAGAGTATGCTTTGTTCCTCTCTTTTTATTCTCAAGGACAGTTCCTCTTCCAGCTCCAGGCTAAACATGGATCTGCGTCCTTCCTGAAGTTCTCGCCGCATATCCACAATTCTGACCTCCGGCATACAGGCACCCGCAAAGCGCCTGTTCATTTCAGCCAAAAAATATTCTCCCTTCTCACAACGATAACGGGATTCCAGGGAAGGTGTCGCTGACCCAAGCACTAAAAGTGCTTTTTCGAAAGCCGCCCTTTTTTCTGCCACCTCTCTTGCATGATACCTTGGTGTTTTTTCGCTTTGATAAGAAGAATCATGTTCTTCGTCTATAATGATAATCCCAAGATTTTCAAAAGGAGTAAACAGGGCCGATCTGGGACCTATGACAAGGGAAACCTCTTTTCGCCTTACCCTTTCCATCAGATCTGATTTTTCTCCTTTCGAAAGTCTGGAATGCAAAACGGCTGTTTTTTCTCCAAAACAGGCATAAAATCTCGAAACCGTCTGCCAGGTAAGGGAAATTTCCGGAATCAGCAAGATTGCCTCTTTTCCCTCCCTTAAGGTCTTTTCGATCAGTTTCATATAGACCTGTGTCTTCCCGCTTCCCGTAATTCCCCGGATCAAGCATGGCCTTGGTTCTTCTTTTTGAAATTCACCGCAAAGAGCCTGGTATACTCTTTCCTGTTCCTCATTGAGGCTTGGAAGCTCTTTCTTTTCTCTTCTTACACCTTTCGGAATCGTGTCACGATACTCCTCGCTGGAAACAATACTTATAATCTGCTTTTCCTCCAGCTTTTGCAGTTGCTGTGAGGTCAGCTTCAGTTCCTTTAATGCTCTTTCCCATGGCAGGCTCTTTTCCCGGATAAGTTCATTCAACAGTCTGACTCTTGCGCTGTAATGTTTTCTCTCCCATTCCTTTGCAAGCTTTTCCAGTTCCTCCGGTGCCATTTTTGCACAGATTACTTTTTTTGTTTTTATTTTTTTCTTTTCCTGCACCGGTAAAACCGTTTTTAAAGCCTGTATAAAGGTGGATCCGTAGTAGCCTCTCATCCAAACCGCAAGCTTTAAAAGCTTCTCCTTTGCACTGATGAATTCCTGGGGACAGGCTTCTATTGTTTTCAATGAAGACTCTTTTATTTTGGCCTGGCTGCTGATCGATACAACAAAACCATAAATCTTCCTGTCTCCCTTTCCGAATGGAATGATCACCTTGCTTCCTTCCTGAATCCGTCCCCTCAGCTCTTCCGGCACCTTATATTGAAAGCTTCTGTCCAGACACGCTGCTGAAATATCTACTATCACATCGGCATATAATTGTTTCTGCATCGTCTCTTCCTTCTCTCAAAGCTCCATTTTCCCAATTCTTACCTACTCTATCACATTTTATTCTCCTCTACAACTGACCGATTCTGCATTCTTTATAAGTATAGATATGCAGAAAACCTGCCACTGGCAGCTTTCCTTGCATACTTTGGTATAAAAAAAGCAGCTACCGTAAAACGGTAACTGCCTTTTGAGAGGGGGGATTCATCTATGTAAATTGTAATTGTTTTTTGGCGAGGAGCAACAACTATAATCTTTCTTTAATTACAACTGCCTTCCTCTTTTTGATGATTACATTCTATCTAGAACTTGTGAACGAGATATGTTCTAACTCGAAAGAAAGACTAAATTACCTTAATGATTTCTAAAAAAGCTCGAAAGAAAAAGCTTCCGGGCATTTCTGCACGGAAGCTCATTTTCTTATAAATTATTTATTGTAGTTAACAATCTGACCAAAGTCTGCCTTTAAAGCAGCTCCACCAATCAGTCCACCATCAATGTCAGGTTTTGCAAGAAGCTCTTTGCAGTTTCCTGCATTCATAGATCCACCATACTGGATACGAACCTTTTCAGCTGTATCTGTATCATAGATCTCAGCGATTGTGTTACGGATCATAGCGCAAACTTCCTGTGCCTGATCTGCTGTAGCAGTTTTTCCTGTTCCGATAGCCCAGATTGGCTCATAAGCGATAACCATAGAAGCTACCTGCTCAGCTGTAACTCCCTCAAGATCAGCCTTGATCTGAAGATTGATCCAATCTTTATATGCATTTCTCTCACGAAGCTCAAGAGACTCACCGCAGCAAAGAATCGGTACAAGACCTGCTTCAAATGCTTTTTTCACTTTTTTGTTAAGGAATGCATCATCCTCTTTGAAGTACTCACGTCTCTCAGAATGTCCGATGATAACATACTTAACACCTGCATCCAGAAGCATCGGAGCGGAAATCTCGCCTGTGTAAGCTCCCTTGTCTTCAATGTAGAAGTTCTCTGCGCCTACTGCAACGTTTGTTCCTTTTACAGCCTCTGCAACCGGAACGATATCGATAGCCGGAACACAGTAAACAACATCAACATCATCATTGTTTACAAGTGGCTTTAAAAGCTCTACCAGCTCAACTGCCTCGCTAGGAGTTTTGTTCATTTTCCAGTTTCCTGCAATAATTTTCTTTCTTGCCATTTTGTAAAACCTCCAAAATCTAATTCATAATCAGGCTTCGCCTGCTTCTTATAATATTATTTATCGTCTGCTGCTGCAACACCCGGAAGCTCTTTTCCTTCAAGGAATTCCAAAGAAGCGCCACCGCCTGTAGATACATGGCTCATCTTGCTTCCCATTCCCATCTGGTTAACAGCTGCTGCAGAATCACCACCGCCGATAATTGTGGTTGCATCTGTTGCTGCCATAGCCTCAGCTACTGCAAGTGTTCCCTTTGCAAGAATCGGATTCTCAAATACACCCATCGGTCCGTTCCATACAACAGTCTTAGCATCTTTTACTGCCTGAGCATAAAGCTTTGCAGTCTCCGGTCCTATATCAAGGCCTTCCATGTCAGCCGGAATTGCGTCTGCTGAAACAACGCTTACCGGAATCTCAGCATCGATCGGATTCGGGAAATCAGAAGCGCAAACAACATCGATTGGAAGAAGAAGTTTCTTTCCAAGCTGCTCTGCCTTCTTTACCATTTCCATACAATAATCAATCTTAGAATCGTCTACCAGAGACTTTCCGATCTCTTTGCCCTGTCCCTTCAGGAAGGTATAAGCCATTCCACCACCGATGATCAGGGTATCACACTTCTCAAGAAGGTTAGAGATAACATTCAGCTTGTCTGCAACCTTAGCTCCTCCAAGGATTGCTACAAACGGACGAACCGGATTCTCAACTGCATTTCCAAGGAAGTCAATTTCCTTCTGCATAAGGTATCCAACTGCACAGGTATCAACATACTGTGTAACACCTACGTTTGAGCTGTGTGCTCTGTGAGCTGTACCGAATGCATCGTTTACGAATACTTCGCAAAGAGAAGCAAGATCCTTTGAGAAAGCCTCTCCATTCTTTGTCTCCTCTGCTCTGTAACGGGTGTTCTCCAGAAGAACAACATCTCCGTCTTTCATAGCTGCAACTGCTGCTTTTGCGTTCGGTCCTACAACCTCATTGTCTGCTGCAAATACAACTTCCTGTCCAAGAAGCTCGCTCAGTCTTTTTGCAACCGGTGCAAGAGAAAGCTCTGGTTTTGGCTCACCCTTCGGTTTTCCAAGGTGAGAGCAAAGGATTACCTTTCCTCCATCTGCAATCAGCTTCTTAATAGTTGGAAGAGCTGCAGTAAGACGATTTTCATCTGTAATCTTTCCATCTTTCAACGGAACATTGAAATCACAGCGAACAAGAACTTTTTTTCCTTTTACATTGATATCATCAACTGATTTCTTATTTAACATAAGTATTTCCTCCATACGATAAAAGGGTCCGGTCCCAAAAAAGACCGGACCCCTTTTGAATCCAAAATAAATCCGAATTATGCTAACTCTGAGAAATATTTGATTGTTCTAACCATCTGGCTAGTATAAGAGTTCTCATTGTCATACCATGAAACAACCTGAACCTCTGTAGTTCCGTTGTCAAGCGGCAGAACCATTGTCTGAGTTGCATCGAAGAGTGAGCCGTATCTCATTCCAACGATATCGGAAGAAACGATCTCATCTGTGTTGTATCCGAAGGACTCTGTTGCAGATGCTTTCATCTTAGCGTTGATCTCATCAACAGTAACGGTTCCTTTTACAACTGCTGTAAGGATTGTAGTTGATCCTGTAGGGGTTGGAACACGCTGAGCAGCTCCGATAAGTTTTCCATTCAGCTCAGGAATAACAAGACCGATTGCTTTTGCAGCACCTGTGCTGTTCGGAACGATGTTGATTGCTGCTGCACGAGATCTTCTCAGATCGCCTTTTCTCTGCGGTCCGTCAAGAGTCATCTGATCGCCTGTGTAAGCGTGGATTGTGCACATGATACCAGACTGGATAGGAGCCAGCTCGTTCAGAGCTTTTGCCATAGGTGCAAGACAGTTTGTTGTGCAGCTTGCTGCAGAAATAACTGTGTCCTCAGCCTTTAATGTGTCATGGTTTACATTATAAACGATGGTAGGAAGATCATTTCCAGCCGGTGCAGAAATAACAACTTTTCTAGCGCCTGCTTTGATATGAGCTTCTGCTTTCGCTTTGGATGTATAGAATCCTGTACACTCAAGAACTACGTCTACTTTGAGATCTCCCCAAGGAAGGTTCTCTGCATTTGCCTCTGCGTAGATTTTGATTGTTTTTCCATCAACTGTGATAGAATCCTCACCTGCAGAAACAGTGCTTGCAAGTGCATATGTTCCCTGAGATGAATCATATTTAAGAAGATGTGCAAGCATTTTAGGGGATGTAAGGTCGTTGATTGCTACTACCTCATATCCTTCTGCTCCAAACATCTGTCTGAATGCAAGTCGTCCAATACGTCCAAAACCGTTAATTGCTACCCTAACTGCCATTTTGTTACCTCCATACCTTAATTATTCTCTTATTTCAGTATAACCTTACCTCAACAATGGCTATTCTACTTGAGTTTTTGAAAAAACTCAATAGCCTAACCGAAAAAATTTTGTGATTTCCCTCACAAAAAATTAGGTAATTTTAATAAAACTGTTCAAAGTTTTCCTCTGAAAAGCCCATTTCTTTCAAAAATTCCATAGTTTCCACAAAATTACTGCCGATATCTTCCGCACAATGCGCATCCGATCCCATTGCCAGTCTTTTGCCGCCCATTTCTTTGTACATGCGAAGAATATCCGGGCAGGGATGAGCATAAGGGATTCCCTTTCGCAGTGCGGATGTGTTAACTTCCAGTGCGATATCCTTTTGAATCAATATTTCCAGCGCGGCCTCGATCAGATCTGCATTTTTCTGAAAGGAAAAGCTTTTTTCCTGTTCATATCCGTAGCGGATGATATAGTCCATGTGTCCCAGTGTATCAAATCCGCTGCAGCTTTTCAGGCATTCTACCGTGCATTCAAAATGCCTTCTATAAAGTTCCTCATCTGACATCTCATAGTCATCTCTTTCATAAGGATCCTTTCCATCCAGAAGATGGATTGAACCGATTTTGTATTCAAATGGATATTTTTCCAGCAGTGCCTGAATTTTTGAGTTGATTCCTTCCTGAAGTCCAAGCTCCACTCCAAGATGCACATTGATCTGCTCTGCATACTTTTCCTTCAGCACTGTCAGCTCCTGAAAATATCTATCGGGATCAAAAAGGAACAGCCCACCCGGAAAGTCAATATCATAATGATCTGTAATGTACATATCCTTCATTCCAAGACGGATTGCCTTCTTTACGGATTCTTCCGGATTTTGCTCGGAGTCCTCTGAAAACCAGGTGTGCAAATGCCTGTCTGCGATCATACGATTGTACCCCCTAATGCAACATAATCGTCCCGATACAAAACCATGGCCTGGCCGGGTGTTGCTGCTCTTACCGCTTTTTCAAAATAGCAGGTCACCTCATCTGCTCCGGTTTTTTTTGCATAACAAAGCTCCCCTTTGTGACCGTAACGGATTTTCCCAAGGAAGCTTTCCCCTTCCGGGGCAACGTCCGCTACACCCATATAACAAATGTCTTTCATTACGACTTCTTTGGTAAACATCTCTTCATTTTCCGCAATTACCACTTCATTTTTTTCAGGGTCCAGAGATTTTACGAAAACCCGGTGCCCCATAGGCAAACCCAGACCTCTTCTTTGCCCTATCGTATAGTGATATAGTCCTTCATGCTGTCCAAGAACCTCTCCCTGGCAATTTACAAAGCACCCCTTTGGCATAACGACTCCTGTATAATTTTTCAGAAAAGAGGCGTAATCCTTGTCCGGCACAAAACAAATCTCCTGACTGTCTTTCTTTTTTGCCACCGGCAGTCCTGCCTTTTGGGCAATTTCCCTTACCTGTGGTTTTTCATAATTTCCGATTGGCATCAAGGTTTTCGAAAGCTGATCCTGTGTCAGGCTGTAAAGGGCATAGGTCTGATCTTTTTGTGCGGTTACAGAATTACAGATTGCGAAACGTCCGTTTTGCAATCTGTCAATCCTTGCGTAATGTCCCGTCGCAATATAATCTGCTCCAATATCCAGGCTTCTTTTTAAAAGTGCTTCCCATTTTACATAGCGGTTGCAGGCAATACAAGGATTCGGTGTCCTTGCGTGAAGATATTCTTCTGCAAAATAATCCATGACCTTTTCACGGAAAACATCTTTGAAATTCATTACGTAATAGGGAATATCCAGAACTTCAGCTACCCTTCTTGCATCCTCCACTGCGCTCAGGCCGCAACAGCCACCCTCTGCTTCCAGGGTGAACTCATCTGCATCCTGCCAAATCTGCATGGTGACGCCGATTACGTCATAGCCTTCTTCCTTCAGCAAATAGGCTGCAACGGAAGAGTCAACTCCTCCGGACATTCCCACAACTACTTTTTTTCTGGGCATCAATAATCCTCTTCTTCTTCGCCTTCGCTGATGTCATTCTTTGGTTTTGCCAATCCTTCGATCTTGATGCCGTGTTTTTCAGCATAGTCCCAGAGAGCTGCGTGAATTGCCTCCTCAGCCAGAAGGGAGCAATGTACCTTTACCGGCGGAAGTCCGTCAAGTGCTTCCATAACTGCTTTGTTTGTAACCTCAAGAGCCTGCTGTATGGTTTTTCCCTTTACCAGCTCTGTTGCCATGCTGCTGGTAGCAACTGCTGCTCCGCAGCCAAAGGTTTTAAATTTGCAGTCCTGAATGATTCCGTTGTCATCTATATCCAGATACATTCTCATGATATCGCCACATTTTGCATTGCCCACGGTTCCTACTCCGCTGGCATTTTCGATCTCTCCTACATTTCTGGGATGCTGAAAATGATCCATTACCTTCTCACTGTACATTATATTCCTCCTCGTC
Source organism: bacterium (assembly GCA_963624695.1). Lineage (GTDB taxonomy): Bacteria > Bacillota > Clostridia > Lachnospirales > Lachnospiraceae > Alectryocaccobium. The sequence continues at coordinate 16,189 of CAVFRH010000056.1, read as the reverse complement.
TTTTCTCTCTTTTTTCTCTCTATTTTAAGGATTATTTTGTTTTATATTTTGTATCAATTACAGATGCTTTCTTTCCTGCCAGGAAGTCTTCATAAAGCGGGCTCATGCTGCGAAGCTTTGCAACGATTTCTTTTACTGCATCTACCGCAAAATCGATCTCTTCTTTTGTATTTTCTGCGCTTAAGGTAAGACGCAGGGAGCCGTGTGCAATTTCATGAGGCAGGCCGATTGCCATAAGTACATGGGAAGGATCCAAAGATCCGGAGGTGCAGGCAGAGCCGCTCGTTGCACAGATTTCTTTCATATCCAGCATGATCAAAAGGGATTCTCCCTCTACAAACTCAAAGCTGAAGTTTACATTGTTTGGAAGACGCTTTGTCGGGTGTCCGTTCAGCTTGCTCTGAGGAATTTCGCTGCTCAGTCTCTTGATCATATAATCACGAAGCTCGATTTCCTTTGCAGTACGCTCTGCCATAGTGCGGTCTGCAATCTCTGCTGCCTTTCCGTATCCGACAATACCCGGCACGTTTTCTGTTCCGGCTCTTCTCTTTCTCTCCTGCTGTCCGCCATGCATAAAGGAACGAATCTTTACTCCCTTGCGAATGTAAAGGAAACCGATTCCCTTTGGTCCGTTCAGCTTGTGACCGCTGGAGCTGAGCATATCGATTCCAAGTTCATCCACCTTGATGGGTACCTGTCCAAAGGCCTGTACTGCATCAGTATGGAAAAGGATATTGTGCTCCTTTGCGATCTCTCCGATTTCCTTGATTGGCTCGATTGTTCCGATTTCATTGTTTGCAAACATAACAGAAATCAGAATTGTTTCCGGTGTAATGGCTGCCTTCAGCTGTTCCAGATCGACCAGTCCGTTTTCATCTACATCAAGATATGTGATCCTTGCTCCTCTTTGTTTTTCCAGATATTCGCAGGTATGAAGAATCGCATGATGCTCAATTTTTGTTGTGATAATGTGATTTCCTTTTCCTTTATAAAGCTCAAAGGTTGCCTTCAGGGCCCAGTTATCGGATTCACTTCCGCCGGCTGTAAAATAAATATTGGCCGGATCTGTTCCCAGTACATTTGCAATCTGCTCTCTTCCTTTGGCAACTGCCTCTTTACTCTTTCCGGCAATCTTGTAGATACTAGATGGATTTCCGTAAAATTCTGAGAAATACGGAAGCATTGCCTCTACTACCTCCGGAGCTGTTTTTGTTGTTGCTGCATTGTCTAAATAGATCATATTTTCCCTCTTTTCCATATTTTGCAAGACTCTCAGGCCTGTTTTCTTTCACATGACTGTATATGTTTTTCGCCGCAGGCACTGTTTACCTTTCGGCTTTCTTCCATCAGCTCTTCCAGACTGATCCCGTCTACTGCATTTTGTATGGCATCATTCATTTTCTTCCACACATATTTCGTTACGCAGTTGTCTGCTCCCTGGCAGCCCCCTTCTCCTGTCAGCTCACTGCAGGATACCGGATTCAAGTCCCCTTCCAGAGCTCTCAAAACATCGCCAACTGAAATACTCTTTGGATCCTTTGCCAGTCGGTATCCGCCGCCGGCTCCCCTTACAGAACTGATCAGCCCGTCTTTTTTCAGCAAGCGCATCAACTGCTCTAAATAGTTTTCCGATATGCCCTGTCTTTGGGAAATGCTCTGTATACAGACCGTTTCCTCCTCCTGACTGTGGACTGCCATGTCCAGGATGGCACGCAGACCATATCTTCCCTTTGTTGATAACTTCATTTTTCCTCCCTTGCCGCCTGTGCGGTTTTTCGTCAAAGGATTGATTTAATTCCTAGTAAACCACTCGGATTTCCAAAGCATAATACCACCCTGCATTTTTCTTGTCAATGAATTCCGATAATTTTTGTCGGATTTTTTTGATGCGCAAAAAAGGGGCTCTTTTCCTTTCAGAAAAGGCCCCTCCAACTATTTCTTACATTGTTTCGTGGCAATGTCTGGAAAGTACATCCAGCTGCTGTTCTCTTGTCAGATCAATGAATTTCACTGCATAGCCGGATACACGGATTGTAAAGTTTGCGTATTCCGGTTTTTCCGGATGTTCCATGGCATCCACAAGCTTTTCTCTTCCGAACACATTGACATTCAGATGATGCGCTTCCTGATCGAAATATCCGTCCAGCACATGCATCAGATTTTCCTTGCGCTCCTCCTCGGTGTGACCTAAGGCATCCGGATTGATGGTCTGGGTATTGGAAATGCCGTCCAATGCATACTCATATGGAAGCTTTGCAACGGAATTAAGGGATGCCAGAAGCCCGTTTTTCTCTGCTCCGTAGGATGGGCTTGCTCCCGGAGCGAAAGGTTTATAGGCCTCCCTTCCATCCGGAAGTGCTCCCGTCGCTCTTCCGTAGACAACATTTGAGGTAATGGTCAAAATAGAAGTTGTCGGTTCGGAATCTCTGTAGGTATGATGCTTGGCAATTTTATTCATAAAGGTCTTCAGGAGCCAAACAGCTATCTCGTCGATACGGTCATCATCATTTCCGTATCTCGGAAACTCGCCCTCTACCTTGTAATCCATTACGACGCCTTCCTCATCACGGATGGTTTTTACCTTTGCATACTTGATGGCACTTAAAGAATCTACCACATGGGAAAAGCCTGCGATTCCGGTAGCAAATGTTCTGCGAACATTGGTGTCGATCAGAGCCATTTCGGCAGCCTCATAGTAATATTTGTCGTGCATATACTGGATTACATTCAGGATGTTGACATAAAGTCCTGCAAGCCATTCCATCATAATATCGAACTTATGCATTACTTCATCAAAATCCAGATACTCACTGGTAATCGGAGCATATTCCGGTCCAACCTGCATATGCTTTCCATCTTTTGTCATGAATTTTTCGTCTTTTCCGCCGTTGATCGCATACAAGAGGCATTTTGCCAGATTTGCCCTTGCTCCGAAAAACTGCATTTCTTTTCCTGTCTCGGTTGCAGATACACAGCAGCATACGCTGTAATCATCGCCCCAGATTGGCTTCATGACATCATCGCTTTCATACTGAATGGAAGATGTATTTACTGAAATCTTTGCAGCATATTTTTTGAAAGCCTCCGGCAATTTAGAGGAATACAGTACCGTCAGATTCGGCTCCGGCGAAGCATCCATATTTTCAAGGGTATGCAGAATGCGGTAATCCGTCTTTGTTACTAAGGGACGTCCGTCCATGCCGATTCCGGCCACCTCAACGGTTGCCCATACCGGATCTCCTGAAAAAAGATCCTGGTAGGCAGGGATACGGGCATATTTCACCATACGAAACTTCATGGTTATATGGTCAATCAATTCCTGTGCTTCCTTTTCGGTAAGAGTCCCCTCTTCTAAATCTCTTGTAATGTAGATGTCCAGGAAGGTGCTGATTCTTCCGACAGACATGGCTGCTCCGTTTTGTGTTTTCACTGCGGCAAGATAACCAAAATAGAGCCACTGCACTGCTTCCTTCGCATTTTTTGCTGGATTTGAAATGTCGAAGCCATACATCTTTGCCATTTCCTTCATTTCCTTTAAGGCCTTGATCTGCTCTGCAATTTCCTCACGAAGACGTATTACGTCATCTGTCATGGTTCCATCTCCGCAATATGCAAAGTCATGCTGCTTTGCCTTTATCAGAAAATTCACACCGTAAAGAGCAACTCTTCTATAGTCTCCCACGATACGGCCTCTTCCATAGGTATCCGGAAGTCCCGTAATAATGTGGCTGTGGCGTGCAGCTCTCATTTCCGGGGTATAAACATCAAAGACTGCTTCATTGTGTGTTTTATGATATTCCGTAAAAATCTTATGAAATTCCGGGTTCACCTGATAGCCGTAATTTTCAGCCGCCTGCTCTGCAGTTCGGATTCCGCCATATGGCATAAAAGCTCTCTTCAGCGGCTTGTCCGTCTGAAGACCCACAATCTGCTCCAGGTCCTTTAAAGATTCATCGATATAGCCGGGGCCATATGCAGTGATTCCGGAAACTACCTCTGTTTCGCACTCCAGTACACCGTCATGAGCCCTTTCTTCCTTCTGCAGCTCCTGCAGTCTGCCCCAGAGCTTTTGAGTCGCTTCTGTCGGTCCCTCCAAAAAGCTTTCATCTCCGTAATAGGGCTTATAATTTTTCTGGATAAAGTCACGGACATTTACGTCTTCCCTCCAGTGTCTTCCTGTAAAATTGCGCCATGCATCACTCATTTTGTTTTCCTCCATTTTTTCATTTTTGAAAAAGCTTGTCTTTAAGATGCCCTGAGAATGTGTCTGGCATTTTCAACCTGCTTCTCACCAGGTGCCTTTACATCCTTCAGCTTATATGGTACATGCAGTTTTTCCCATTTGAATGCCCCCATAGAATGGTAGGGAAGAACTTCTACCCTTTTCACATTTGTAAGCGTGTCCAGAAACTGCCTTGTACGGATCAGATATTCGCTTTTATCGGTATATCCAGGAAGCAGAACCTGCCTGATCCAAATCGGCTTGCCGATTTCCGAAAGGAATCGTATTCCATCCAATATATTTTCATTGCTTACACCGGTAAGCTTTACATGCTCCTTTGCATCGATGTGCTTAATGTCTACCAACAAAAGATCTGTATATTTCATCAGCTCTCTGAATTTCGAGAAAAAGGGTTCCTTTCTTGTAAAAGGCTGCATCGCGGTATCGATACATGTGTGAATTCCCTTTGCCTTGGCTTTTTTGAAAAATTCCAGCAAAAAATCGATTTGCAAAAGCGGTTCGCCACCGCTAACCGTTATGCCACCTTTTAAGCCCCAATAGCTTTTATAGCGCATTGCAAAGGCCAAAAGCTCATCTGCCGTACGAAGATCCTTGCTTTCCGGATTCCAGGTATCTGCATTATGGCAGTACTGGCAGCGCATATTGCATCCCTTCAGAAAAAGGACAAAACGAACGCCCGGCCCATCTACCGACCCAAAACTTTCGATTGAATGTACTCTTGCTTTTACCTCATCTGTCATTTGATCAACTCCTCCAGCTTCTCAAAATTCAGTATTTTTATCTTTCCATAGCCTTCTCGAACTATAATCTTTTCTTCTATTAGTTCTTTTAACTTTCGGCTTGCTGTTTCCGGCCGAATACCAAGACTAGCTGCTACATCCTCCAGCCGCAAATGAATACTGCCTTCGTATTCCCTTTTGTGTCTGTAAAGCAAAAACCTTGCGATCCTGACCTTAGGATCCTTTGTTGCCAGAATAATATTTCGTTTGTTTGCATCATGAAGCTTCTTTGAAAGCATGGAAATAATTCCAATTGCAGAATCCCCGTCCCGAAGAGCCTCCATAAAGTCTTCTCCGGAAATGATGGAGATTTTACAGCTTGTCAGGCAAACGGCGCCAAAGGGAAATACACTGTTTTTCTGAAAGATTCCTTCCCATATGGTCTCTCCTGTGGAAAAGATTCCAACAATCTGTTCTCTTCCTTCCGCATCATAGGTAACCAGTTTGATCTTGCCGCTAAGGATAACAAAAAGGGCATCTGCTTTTTGACCCTCTTTAAAAAGTGCCTGGCCGCTTCTAAGCCACTTTTGAACTGCCTGCCCCATAAGTTTTTCCTTTGCTTTTTCCGTCATCGCGTCAATAAACGGTATATTTTCCAGCCTTATTTCCTCATTTTTCTGATTCTTACTTAATGTCATAGGTGCCGTCCTCTTTAAAGAAATTCCTTCTGTGGCAGTTCAATCGTCTTTTTCTTGACAAGCATATGCTAACACAACCACTTTTCCGTTTCTTTGATTATAGTCAATAAAACAATCCATTGAATTTTCAAAAAAACATCACTTCATATTTGCATATAACAAATTTATATAAGCCTGGTAAATATCTGACAATATTCTTTTCCGCAAACAAAAACACATCCCCCAATTTTACTCGAAGAATGTGTTTTTGCTTCGTTACGCAAAACGTATTTTTGTAGTTTCTTTATGCTGTTTTTTTCTTTGTACAATGTCGAATGATCAGCAGTGTCAGCAGCATTAATGCAATCGCAATCGGAAGAACGATCACCCAATTGCATACAATGCCGGCAATTACATAGCTGACTGCCGAAACTGCAGCCACAGTCAGAGCATAAGGAAGCTGTGTTGATACATGATTCAGATGATCACACTGGGCACCTGCCGAAGCCATGATGGTGGTATCGGAAATCGGAGAACAATGGTCTCCGCAAACTGCTCCGGCCATACATGCTGAAATGGCTACGATCATGATCGGCTCTCCCTGCTGGAATACACTCAAAACAATCGGAATCAGGATTCCGAAGGTTCCCCAGGAAGTACCTGTTGCAAATGCCAGACCTACTGCAATCAGGAAGATGATTGCCGGCAGGAGCATCTGAAGCTCTGCTGCACTTCCCTCTACCAGCTGTGATACGAAGATCTTTGCTCCCAGAGAATCTGTCATGGATTTCAGTGTCCATGCGCAGCAAAGAATCAGGATTGCCGGAACCATCGCCTTAAAGCCCTCCGGAAGAGAAGCCATAAGATCATTGAAAGGAAGTACCTGGCGAATCATGTAATAAATTACTGTAATGATGACAGCAACAAAGGCTCCCAGACTCAATCCGACAGATGCGTCACTGTTTGAAAAAGCAGAGACAAAATCTGTTCCGGAGAAAAATCCGCCGGAGTAGATCATTCCGATGATACAGCAGATGATCAGGATAATGATGGGGAACAGCAAATCTGATACCCTTCCCTTTTCATTTACTGCCATATCTTCTCCGGATACTTTCTGACCGGATGTGAAAAGGTCTCCCTTTTCGATTGCATTTTTCTCATGAATGCTCATAGAACCATAATCCATATTTGTAAATGCCAGGAAGAACATCATCAAAATGGTCAGTAATGCATAAAAATTATAGGGAATTGCCTCTATAAAAAGTGCAATACCGTTTTCTGCACCTGCTGCATTTGCAAAACCGGCAACTGCGGCTGCCCAGGATGAAATCGGTGCGATAATACACACCGGTGCTGCTGTTGCATCGATCAGATAAGACAGCTTCGCCCTGGAAATATTGTGGCTGTCTGTAACCGGACGCATGACAGATCCTACAACCAGACAGTTGAAATAGTCATCGATAAAAATGAGGATTCCTAGGGCTATGGTAGCACACTGTGCACCGACTCTAGTTTTGATATGAGCAACTGCCCAACGTCCAAAGGCTGCAGAGCCACCTGCCTTGTTCATCATAGCAACTAATGTTCCCAACAGCACCAGGAAAATCAAAATACCGATATTGTAGGAATCTGCTATGTTGGCAATGAAACCGTCTACTACGACATGGCTCAATGCTTTTTCCAAATTTCCTCCTGCATAGATCAGGCCGCCTACAATAATTCCGATTACCAATGAAGAGTATACTTCCTTGGTGATAAGTGCTAAGGCGATTGCCACAATCGGAGCCAAAAGAGAAAGCCAGGTAGCATATGCTCCGATATCTTCTCTCACCATATCGATTGCAGTACTTACATGCTCCTCAAAGTCTAAATCTGCATTCAGATTATCTGCATAATTTCCTACATATTCCGATGCGGAATCCGGATCAGACAGATCATATTCTATCTCTTCTTCCCCATCGCCAATCACAAACGTTTCGCTTGTCTTTTTTGAGATCAGTTCGTCGGTGCTTTCTTCTGCGGCAACCGGGCGCATCATAGATGTAAAGAGTCCGATGGCAAATGTGATCATGCACATAATCACTACTGCCCGGAATCCTCTTTTGCTGATTCTTTTCATGTTTCCCCCTAATTGAATTTCATTTTATTCGTACAAAGTAAAACCTCCTCATGCAAGCTTGCTTCGGAGGTTTAACTCTTAACTTTGTTATCACTTTAATACATTTAAACCACTTTTTTCAATTGTGCTGTTGAACAAATCTACATCTTCCACCTTAAAGATCATATAAGCGGCTCCGCCGTTTTTCTCCAGCATGGAATACATATATTCAATGTCGATCTTTGCATCAGAAATGGTATTGAGCACCAGATTCAGTCCGCCTGGTACATCCGGAACAACCACTGCTGCCACCTTTGTTACTGAAACAACGCAGCCTGCCTCGATCAGGGCATCGATTGCTTTTTGGTGATTGTCTACGATCAATCTTACCACACCGTACTCAGTAGACTCTGCTATATTAATCGCTCTGATATTAATATCCTTTGCTGACAAGGCTTTCGTGATACTGGAAAGCTGACCTGCCTTATTTTCAAGAAATACGGAAATCTGATTTATCATATCCTGTCTCCTTTCAGATCTTACGCTTATCAATAACCCGGACTGCTTTTCCTTCGCTTCTCTGGATGGACTTCGGTTCAACCAGATGTACCTTAACCAGGATGCCCAGCATAGCCTTCAGTCCTTCTACCAGTTTCTTTTCTTTCTGCTCAATCTTTCCAAGACTGTCAGAGAAGCTTTCCGGTGTCATTTCTACATAAACATCAATGGAGTCTGTTGTTTTTACACGATCTACTACGATCTGGTAATTTGATGTGTATCCCTGGTTTAAAAGAACTGCCTCGATCTGAGACGGGAATACATTAACACCCTTCACGATGAGCATGTCATCGCTTCTTCCTCTCGGCTTTGACATTTTTATATGGGTACGTCCGCAGGAACACTTCTTGTCACTGAGGACACAGATGTCTCTTGTTCTATAACGCAGAAGCGGGAATGCCTTTTTGGTAATACAGGTAAATACCAGCTCTCCTTCGCTTCCCATAGGAAGAACCTCTTCCGTCTCCGGATCGATGATCTCTGCAATGAAGTGATCTTCATTTACGTGAAGTCCGGTCTGCTCATCGCATTCATAGGAAACTCCTGGGCCGGAAATTTCTGTTAAGCCATAGATGTCGTGTGCCTTCAGTCCAAGCTTCTGCTCGATATCACGGCGCATTTCCTCACTCCAAGCCTCCGCTCCAAAGATACCTGCTTTCAGTTTAATCTGATCCTTTAAGCCTCTTTCCTCTACGCACTCTCCAAGATAAGAAGCATAAGAAGGTGTGCAGCAAAGAATGGTAGAGCCAAGATCTGTCATAAACTGCAGCTGTCTGTCTGTATTTCCGGATGACATCGGAAGGGTCATGCAGCCAACCTTGTGGCTTCCGCCGTTCAGTCCCGCACCGCCTGTGAAAAGTCCGAAACCGTAGCTTACATGGCAGACGTCTTTCTTTGTTCCGCCGGCTGCCATAATGGCACGTGCACAGCAGTCCTCCCAGATATCAATATCTTCCTTTGTATAGAAAGCAATTACTCTTTTTCCTGTTGTTCCGGAAGTAGACTGAATACGTACAACCTCTTCCTGAGGAACAGCCAGAAGTCCGTATGGATAGCACTCTCTCAAATCAGCTTTGCTCAAAAACGGAAGCTTATGAAGATCTGCTATACTTTTGATATCCTCCGGTGTTACTCCCTTTTCTTCCATTTTTTTGCGATAATACGGAACATTGTCCCACACATGCTTTACCTGCTTTACAAGGCGCTCATTCTGCCATGCCGTGATTTGCTCACGAGAGGCACATTCAATTTCCTCCTGGTAATAATTTCCCATTTTGTCTCCCTTCGTTTCATTGTATTTCTTTCTTTCCGAACGGTTCTTTTCCCGTACTTAGGCATTTCTTCCCAGCATGAATGCCTTTTTATTCATTTCAATGAACTTAGGCGGCACGCTCTGCTCAATTGTCTCTAACCAGGATTCCTCGGAAAAGTCAAAGAGCTTTGAGATTCTTCCCATTAAAACTAAGTTTACTGCTTTAGAGGATCCTGCCTCCTCTGCCAATGCCAGCGCATCAAAAGCATCTACATCGATTCCCTTTGCCTGCATTTTTCCAACCAGATCTTCCGGATAGGCCATTGCACCGGTGATAACCGGCATCGGATTGATTTGCTGGGAATTGGTAATGATTTTTCCGTCTTTACGAAGATACTGGGTCCAGCGTGCTGCCTCCAGAACTTCGAAGGAAAGGATGATATCTGCCTCACCCTTATCTATGATTGGAGAATATACATGCTCTCCGTATCTTACATAGGTAACCACGTTGCCGCCACGCTGGCTCATGCCGTGAACCTCACTTACCTTTACATCATACCCTTTGGTGATCAGCATCTTTCCCAGAAGCTTGCTGGCAAGAAGGGTTCCCTGTCCGCCGACACCTACGATCATAATATTTTTTGTCTGCATTTTCTTAAGCCTCCTTCTTTCCGCCGCCAAGTGCATCAAACTTGCAAAGTTGCTGGCATACACCGCAGCCTGTGCAAAGTGTATCATCGATTACTGCCTTTTTATCTACGATGCTGATGGCCGGACAGCCGATCTGCATACAGGACTTGCAGCCAACACATTTGTTTGGATCGCTGGAAATCGGTCCCGGATGCTTTACATATTTCAGAAGGGCACAAGGACGTCTGGAAATCACAACAGACGGCTCCGGTGCAGCCAATTCTTCTTTTATTACTTCATCGCATTCCTTCAGATTGTAAGGATCTACTACTCTTACTCTCTTGATGCCAATGGAATGGCAAAGGGACTCCAGGTCGATCTTTGTACATGGATCTCCCTTCAGGTTGTAGCCTGTTGTCGGATTCTGCTGATGTCCTGTCATACCAGTAATGGAGTTATCCAAAATAATAACAGTGGAGTTTGACTCATTGTAAGCAATGTTGATCAAACCTGTTACACCGGAATGCATAAAGGTAGAATCACCGATAACCGCTACGGTCTTGTTTTCGCTCTTTCCTTCGTTTGCTTTATTGAAGCCATGAAGACCGGAAACAGATGCGCCCATACAGATGGTATATTCGATTGTGCTGAGCGGTGCTACTGCTCCAAGTGTATAGCAGCCAATGTCGCCCAGTACGGTAAGTTTGTTTTTCTTTAAGGTATAGAACAGACCTCTGTGAGGACAGCCTGCACACATAACAGGAGGACGAACCGGAATTGCCTCATCCAGGGTGTAACCCTCTTCTACTGCCTCGCCCAGCTTTTCTGCAATCATATTCTGGCTGAATTCTCCCAGGTAACCAAAGATTTCCTTGCCCTGTACATTTGTAATGCCGATATTTCTGCAGTGATTTTCAATAATCGGATCCAGCTCTTCTACAACGATTACCTTACCTACTGCTGCAGCAAATTTTTTGATCATTTCAACCGGAAGCGGATTGATCATACCCAGCTTTAATACCGGATACTTATCTCCTACTACCTCTTTTACGTACTGATAACTGGTAGAGGATGTAATGATACCAATGCTCTTATCCTGACCGTCTTCTACTCTGTTCAAAGGAGAAACCTCAGCATATTCGGTAAGGGCCTTTGTACGAGCCTCTACGATTGGATGTCTGCGGATTGCATTTCCCGGCATCATAACGTATTTCTGGATATTCTTTTCATAAGGCTTCTGCTCCGGAAGAACTCTCTCTGTCGTTTCTACCAGGCTCTGAGAATGTGCCACTCTGGTAACCATTTTCATGATGACGGGTGTGTCGTATTCCTCTGAAATTTCATATGCAAGCTTTGTAAAAGCAAGTGCTTCTGCAGAATCAGACGGCTCCAACATCGGAAGCTTTGCTGCGATTGCATAATGTCTGGAATCCTGCTCGTTCTGTGAACTGTGCATTCCCGGATCATCTGCAACGCCTATGATCATTCCTCCGTTAATTCCTGTGTAAGAAATTGTAAATAAAGGATCTGCAGATACATTCATACCTACATGCTTCATACCGCAAAAGCTTCTTTTTCCGGCAAAGCTTGCACCGAACGCTGCTTCCATTGCAACCTTCTCATTTGGAGCCCATTCTGCATAAACCTCCGGATACTTTGCAACTACCTCTGTGATCTCCGTACTCGGTGTACCCGGGTAGCTGGAAACGAAGCTGCATCCTGCTTCATATAACCCTCTGGCAACTGCCTCATTGCCAAGCATCAATTTTTTCATACTCTCAATTCCACCTTTTAAATTTTATCAAACAAAAAATACCTAATTATAAGCTACCACTTTGCTCATTTTTCGTCAATAATAACAAGATTCTACTCAGTGTGTAACCTGAGATTCTACCAGTCTTCCTTTATAATATCTCTGTCGAAGCACCGGTTTTTCGATCTTTCCGGTTGGATTTCTCGGGATCTTGTCGAAAATGATCTTTCTCGGTCTTTTATATCTTGGAAGCTCCATGCAGAATTCATTGATTTCCTTTTCCGAGCATTCGCAGTCCTCTTTGATCTCAATAATCGCTGCTGCAATCTCTCCCAGTCTTGCATCCGGAAGACCGATTACTGCTACATCCTTGATCTTTTCATTTTTCCGCAGGAAATCCTCGATCTGAACTGGATAGAGGTTTTCTCCTCCTGAAATGATGACATCCTTTTTCCGGTCTACCAGATAGATGAAACCATCCTCATCCATTCTCGCCATGTCTCCCGTAAGAAGCCAGTCTCCCCAGATAACCTCCTTGGTTGCCTCCTGGTTTTTATAATAGCATTTCATAACGCCGGGTCCTTTTACTGCCAGTTCCCCGACTTCTCCCTGCTTTACCTTTTCATGCTTTTCATCCAGAATTTCTGCTGCCCAGCCATATCCCGGTTTTCCGATTGCACCTACTTTATGGATATTTTCCACTCCAAGATGTACGCATCCCGGTCCTAAGGATTCGCTCAGTCCATAGTTGGTGTCGTACTGATGATGGGGGAATTTCTTTCTCCAGCGCTGGATCAGACTTGGCGGAACCGGCTGTGCCCCGATGTGCATCAGTCTCCACTGGGAAAGCTGATATTTACTGATATCGATCTTTCCGGCATCAATGGCATCCAATATATCCTGTGCCCATGGCACCAAAAGCCAGACAATGCTGCAGCGCTCCCGGCTGACCGTGCGGATAATGTTTTCCGGTGAAACTCCTCGAAGAAGAATTGCCTTTCCTGCGGAAATCAAACTGCCAAACCAATGCATCTTCGCTCCGGTATGATAAAGAGGTGGAATACATAAAAAGATATCTGATTTTGTCTGTCCGTGATGCTTTTGCTCCATCTCACAGGAAGCATACAAAGCTCTGTGATCGTGGAGAATTGCCTTTGGAAATCCTGTTGTTCCGGATGAAAAATAGATTGCCGCATAATCTGTTTCCTTGATTTCTACCGGCGGTGCAGTAGAAGAGCAGTAAGACATAAGCTTCCAGCACTCCTCAGCATAAGAAGGTCCGTTCTTTCCTATAAAAAACATCGTCTTGATAAAAGTCATATCATTTGCCACTGCATTGACTCTTTCTATAAATTCCGGTCCAAATACCAAAACCTCTACATCTGCCAGATCTGCACAATATTTAATTTCTTCTGAGGAATAGCGAAAGTTCATTGGTACAGCAACGCAGCCTGCTTTCAATGTACCAAAATATAAGGGCAGCCACTCCAGGCAATTCATCAGCAAAATGCCTACCTTTGTTTCTCTTTTAATTCCTCTGCTCAAAAGAAGATTTGCAAAGCGGTTTGCCTTGTTGTCAAATTCTCTCCAGCTCAGTTCCCGTCTAAAGGGAGTTCCCTCTTCCGCAACCTCAATAAGATTTGCTTCCTTCCAGCTGGCAGTTTTTCCTGCTTCAACCTCCGGATTCACTTCAACCAGCGCAATATCATCCTTATAAAGTCTGGCATTGCGCTCCAAAAGCTCTGTGATCACCATATGCGTTCCTCTTTTCGTTTTCCATATTGACTCATTGCTTCGCGTAAAGAAAACCCCTGTGTTTTCACAGAGGTTTTTCCTTCTGAAATAGTTGCTTTTCACTTTAATACATAAAATCGCTAAAGTCAATCTGTTTCACTATGCCTGACCCATTCTGCAAGCCCTTCTTTTTAATCATTGTAGAGTTTGCCAATTCTCTCCCTATTAATTTGTGCATAAAGAACAGTTGTCGAAAGATCCGAGTGTCCAAGCAGTTCCTGTACATTTCGAAGATCCGTTCCCTTTTGCAAAAGGTGCATCGCAAAGGAATGACGCAGGGTCTGGGGCGTGATGTCCGCCTCTATTCCGGCGCTTTTTACATATCCCTTTAAAAGTTTCCAAAAACCCTGCCTGCTCATGGCTCCTCCGGAACAGTTACAGAAGAGCAGGTTGCTTTCCTTTCCTTTTAAAAGGATTTCTCTTGCATGCTCCAGATACAATGTAAGGGCCTTATTCGCAGAATCGCCAAAGGAAATCCATCTTTCCTTTATGTCTCTTCTGCATACGATGTAACCTCTTTTCAGTTCTACATCGGAAATTTCCAAGGCGATCAGCTCACTTACCCGAATTCCTGTCGCATAGAGAAGCTCCAACATTGCCCTGTCCCGAATTCCCTTCAAGGTCTGTCCATCCGGCTGATTTAAAAGCAGATCCACTTCCTCCGCATTTAGGATCACCGGTGCCTTTTTTTCTACCTTAGGCGGTTTCAGCTCCTCGGCCGGGTCTTCTGAAATCAGATTGTTTTTCCTTAAATAGTGAAAAAAAGACCGAATCGCCGCGATCCTTCTTGCTACTGTTGCTGCCGACAGATTTTCTTTTTCCATCCATATCATATAAGAATTTAAATTTACAGCAGAAATCTGCAATGGGTCAGTAATTCCCTGCTCCGCAAAATATTCCACTGCATTTTTTAAGTCTCCCTGATAAGACATTTCTGTATTTTGAGAAACCCGCTTCACCGTATGCAGGTATTGAATATAATCCTGAATAATTTTTTCCATTTGCTTCCTCTTTACCTGATGCAGGATTTTTTCAGTATATCAGGAAGCAATTATATATACACTCTTCACAAGATGCAAGCCATTTATCCGCTTCTTCTTGTGGAACTTTTCCGATTTCACGAAATCATCCCCTTTTTATCATAGTTTTAAACTATGGCAAAGCCACTAAAACCTTTTCTTTACTTAAATTGCATTATTTGCTACTCTATAAACACATTAAAAATCAGGGTTTTTTTACCTTATCAGGAGAGTAGATATGAAACTTACAGAATTATTTAAAGAAAACAAAAGACTTCTTTCTTTCGAAGTTTTCCCACCAAAAAGCAGCACATCTTTTGACAATGTTATGGCATCTGCAAAAAAGATTGCCTCCCTGCAGCCGGCTTTTGTCAGCGTTACATACGGTGCAGGCGGCGGAACCAGCCAGTATACTTTAGATATCGCAAAAGGCATTCAGGAAAGCTGTCATGTTCCTGCTCTCGCCCATCTGACCTGTGTTTCTTCCAGCCACGCTACCATTCAGGAGCGAATTGCCGCAATCAAGGCAGCCGGTATTGAAAATGTTCTCGCTCTTCGCGGAGATCTTACTCCTCAGATGGAAGGAGCTGACAGAAGCCAGTGGGACTATCAGCATGCAGTAGAACTGGTTCGTGAAATCAAAGAAAGTGCTCCGGAGCTTTGCATCGGCGGAGCCTGCTATCCGGAAATTCATCCGGAGAGCCCAAATCAGAAAGAGGATATCGCTCACTTAAAGGAAAAGGCTGATGCTGGCTGTGAATTTTTCACAACCCAGATGTTCTTTGACAACAACCTTTTCTTTAACTTCCTTTATAAGATTCGTGAAGCCGGCATTACAATCCCGATCATCCCGGGCATCATGCCGATTACCAATGCAAATCAGGTAGAAAAAGCCCTGAAGCTTTCCGGTTCCTTTATGCCTGTACGCTTTAAGAGTCTGGTAGATCATTTCGGAAACGATCCAGAAGCAATGAAGCAGGCCGGTATCGCTTATGCTACCGATCAGATCATTGATCTTTTTGCAAACGGAATTCCTCTTGTACATGTTTATTCTATGAACAAGCCGGATGTCGCTGAAAAAATCATGGATAATCTTTCCCACATTTTAGGGTAAACAGGAGAAGCTATGACCGTTCTAGAATATATTCAGCATAATATTTCCTACCTCGATGGCGGAATGGGCACTCTTCTTCAAAAAGCCGGTTTGCAGGCCGGAGAACTTCCGGAGCGCTGGAATCTGTCCCATGCAGATGTGATTACTTCCATTCATCAGTCCTATTATGATGCCGGAAGCAATATCGTAATTTCTAATACCTTCGGTGCCAACTGCCTGAAATTTTCCGAAGAGGAACTGGAGCAGATCCTGTCTGCTGCCATAGCCAATGTAAGGCAGGCTACCGCAAACAGCATCGGAAAGCAGGAAAAATTTGCCGCCCTTGACATCGG
>CAVFRH010000055.1:0-26323 GCA_963624695.1 bacterium | reverse complement strand
CTCTTCATCGTCGGGAACAGCAACACATCTCTGATTGCAGCGCTGTCTGTAAGGAGCATACAAAGTCTGTCGATTCCGTATCCGATTCCTCCCGTAGGCGGCATACCGATTTCCAGTGCGTTGAGGAAATCCTCATCTGTGTGCTCTGCCTCATCATCTCCGGCCTCAGCATTTGCATCCTGCTGCTTGAAACGTTCTCTCTGATCGATTGGATCATTCAGCTCAGAATATGCATTGCACATTTCCCAGCCATTCATGAACATCTCAAATCTCTCAACATAGCCCGGCTTACGTGGGTTTTTCTTGGTAAGCGGTGATATCTCAATTGGATGATCCATAACAAAGGTAGGCTGAATAAGGTGTTCCTCGCAGAACTCCTCAAAGAAGAGATTCAGGATATCTCCCTTTTTATGTCTCTCCTCAAATTCAATATTCTTTTCTCTTGCAATGGCTCTTGCCTCCTCAAGAGTTTCGATCTTGTCAAAGTCAACACCAGCGTATTTCTTAACGGCGTCAACCATAGTAATTCTTTCAAATGGCTTTCCAAGATCCATTTCGATGCCATTGTAGGTGATGGTTGTGGTACCAAGTACTTCCTGTGCAACATGACGATACATATTTTCTGTAAGATCCATCATTCCGTTGTAATCGGTGTAGGCCTGATAAAGCTCCATAAGGGTAAATTCCGGATTGTGGCGTGTATCAAGTCCTTCATTTCTGAAAACACGTCCAATCTCGTAAACCCTCTCCATTCCTCCTACAATCAATCTCTTCAGATAAAGTTCCAAAGAAATACGAAGCTTGAAGTCCTCGTTCAGGGAATTAAAATGTGTCTCAAAAGGTCTTGCTGCCGCACCGCCGGCATTTGAAACCAGCATAGGAGTTTCAACCTCCATGAATCCCTGGGCATCCAGGTAATGACGAATGCTGCTAATGATTTTAGAACGCTTGATAAAGGTATCTTTTACATCTTCATTCATGATCAAATCAACATATCTCTGACGATAACGAAGATCTGTATTTGTCATGCCATGGAATTTTTCCGGAAGAATCTGCAAACTCTTTGATAAAAGTGTCATTTGCTCTGCATGAATGGAAATCTCTCCTGTTTTTGTACGGAAAGCATATCCCTTTACACCGTAAATGTCACCTATATCAGATTTTTTAAAATCAGCATAGGAATCTGTTCCGATTGCATCTCTGGAAACATAGATCTGTATCTTTCCCTGTAAATCCTGAATGTTGCAGAAAGAGGCCTTTCCCATAACACGCTTGAACATCATACGACCTGCGATACTTACCCTGATCGGGCTTGCATCCATGATTGCTCTCCGCTCATTATAGTCTTCATTTATTGCTGCCTTCGCTGCGTCCTCATCTAATCCATCTGTATTAACAGCAGGTCTTCCTGCAAGCAGCTGTTTTTCATGAGCAACGTATAATTCCTTCACTTCTTCAGAATGGTGAGTCTGATCATATTTTGTGATTTCAAAAGGATCTTTTCCTCTCTCCTGGAGATCTGCAAGTTTTTCCCGACGAACCTTTAAAAGCTGATTAAGATCCGTGTTCTGGTTCTGATTTCCCTGCTGTGCCATGTTCTTCCCCCTAATTTTTAGATATTTCTTTCAATTCCTAATACTTTAAATTTAACAATGTCTGCCGGTGTCTCTACCTCAACGACATCACCGATTTTTGCACCGATCAGTGCCTTTCCTACCGGAGATTCATTTGAGATTTTTCCCTGCAAACTGTTTGCCTCTGTGCTTCCTACAATAGAGTAATCTAATTCTTCATCAAATTCGATGTCCAAAAGCTTTACCTTGCATCCAACATTGATGGTGTCGGTAGGTGCTTCGCTTTCATCTACAACCTCGGCATTTTTGAGGATTTTTTCCAGTTCCTCAATTCTTGCCTCTATATCACGCTGCTCATCTTTTGCAGAATCGTATTCTGCGTTCTCTGAAAGGTCGCCCTGCTCTCTTGCTTCCTTAATCTTCTGAGCAATCATTTTTCGCTGGTTAACCTTTAAATCCTCCAGCTCATCCTCAAGTTTTTTTAATCCAGCATATGTTAAAATGTTTTTCTTTGCTTCCATTTTATTCTTTCCTCCACCTTCAAGGTAATCTATGCAATCGTGTATTATAAGAGATTGAAAATCTCTTGTCAAGAAAACAGCGCCTCCAGGTCAGCAAGTGTTTCTATGGTATTTACCCTTCCCCGAAGCTTGGCTGCATTTGGAAATCCTTTCATATACCATGCTGCATGACTGCGCATCTGTCGGATCCCAATCAGCTCTCCATTGGCCTCAACGAGCAATTTTGCATGCTGCAGCAGCATGGATATAATTTCTTCTGAAGAAGGCTTTCCTTCCTCTATCCCCTCTTCCAGATACCTACGAATCTGGCGGAATATCCAGGGATTTCCCATCGCTCCCCTGCCAATCAAAATGCCGTCACATCCTGTTTCCTCCAGCATTTTTTTTGCTGAAATTCCATCTATTACATCTCCATTTCCAAATACCGGAATGGAAACTGCTTTTTTTACTTCTTTTATAATGTTCCAGTCTGCTTTTCCCGAATAATACTGCTCTCTGGTTCTTCCATGCACAGCAACTGCACTGACCCCGCAGTCCTGAGCTATTTTTGCAATCTCTGCAGCATTCTTGCTTTCATTTTGAAATCCTGCCCTTATCTTCACTGTAACCGGCTTTCCGGCCGCCTTGACCAGTGCCCGTAAGGCAGCTTCTGCCGCCTTTGGATTTGTCATAAGAGCCGACCCTTCACCGTTTTTTACCACCTTCGGTACAGGACATCCCATATTGAAATCTACTATATCGAATGGGAACTCACGGATCATTTCTGCAGCCTGGGCTATGCTTTCCGGATCACTTCCAAAAAGCTGTACTGCAGAAGGATGCTCGTCTTTTTCGCTTCGTAAAAGGGCCGCTGTATTTTTATTTTTATATACGATTGCCTTTGCACTGACCATTTCACTGCAGACAAGCCCTGCTCCCATTTTTCTGCACAAAGAACGGAAGACCAGGTCTGTCACTCCGGCAAGAGGAGCAAGTCCAATTGGATGTTCAACCCTTACATTTCCTATTTGAACTTCTTTAAGCATTTTCCGGATCCTCTAGGCATTCTTCCGGTATTTCACCTTTTATAAATACCCTGTAATACAGCTCCAGAGAACGAAACAGTTCCTGACGATCCTGAAGAAGCTGCTTGATCCGAAGCTCTGAACCAATTTCATCGTACATAAAATCATTACTTTCAGAATTCGTTCTCAATAAAAGATTTCCGCCTTCGTCGAATTCCATCGTGAAAATCCCGCCAATTTCCTCTGTATACAAAACACAAAGAATTTGGAGTTCCTCTTTTATCTGGCTCGGCATTCCCTCGAATTCCGGATTCAGATAATATTTTTGTTCATAAGCGTTTGCTCCGCAAAGTACCATAATTCTCCAATCTTTTACAATACACCATACACTCCGTGAACCGATACCTCACCGGCACTTACCAAAGTTACCTGACCACTTTCTTTTTTCACCAAAAGGCAGCCATTTTTATCGATTCCTTCGGAAATACCTTCAAAGGAATTTTTTCCTGCTGAAATAAGAATCTGCTTATCCTTATGGACCAAAAGCGAATCGTATTTTTCAAGAAGATATGTCATATCCCAGCTTTTGGAAAAAAGTGCAAATAAATGATGAAAGCTGTCAAGGATCTGACATAAAACCTGCTCTCTGGATGCTTCCCTCCATCCACACTCTTCAAGAGAGATGGCCTTTTCTGCTAACTCTTTTGGCCATTCACATAAACCTACATTCAGCCCGACACCAATTACAACAGCCTTTAAATCCGGACTGGTTTCTGTCAGAATGCCGCATAATTTTTTTCCCTGATAAATGATATCATTTGGCCATTTGATCTTTGCATCTATGCCGCTGGCCTTTTTGATTCCCTCAGCTACTGCCATTCCCATAACCAAGGTGATCATGGAAAGGTTCTGCAAGGGGATCTCCGGCCTTAACAGTAAAGAAAAGGTTAAGGAACAATTGTCGGTAACGTCCCATCCGCGTCCTCTCCGTCCCTTTCCTGCCGATTGATATTCTGTCGTAAACAGAAGATTTTCTGCCTCTGGATTTTCTGCCACCTTTAAAGCCTGATCATTTGTGGATGGAACCGTCGGCTGATATACAAGGGAATAGCCGGTTCCCATTTCGGCAAACCGGCTTTTTAACATTTCAATATCTAAAGATTCGAATCTCATATTGCTCCCAGAGTTGCTGCAATAACAGCTTTTATTGTATGCATACGGTTTTCTGCTTCATCAAAAACCTTTGATTTTGGAGAACGGAAGACTTCATCGGAAACCTCCATCTCACTCAGTCCGTACTTTTCTGCGATTTCACGGCCGATTGTTGTTTCCTCATCGTGGAAAGCCGGCAGACAATGCATGAAAATTGAGTTCGGACCGGCAAGCTCCATAACCTCCGTTGTTACCTTATAAGGAGAAAGGTCCTTGATCCGCTTCTCCCAGACTTCATCCGATTCTCCCATCGATACCCAAACGTCTGTGCAGATAACATCTGCTCCCTTTACTGCTGCGGTAACCTGCTCTGTCAATGTAATGGATCCGCCGCTTTGTGCCGCCCACTCTTCACACTGTTCCACCAAAACGGTATTTGGAAAATACTCTTTCGGTGCACAGGCTGTAAAATGGAGTCCAAGCTTTGAGCAGACGATCATAAGTGAATTTCCTGTATTGTATCTGGCATCTCCCAGATAAACCAGCTTTAAGCCTTCCAGCTTTTTGAAATTTTCACGAATGGTAAGCATATCTGCCAGCATCTGAGTCGGATGATATTCATTCGTTAAGCCATTCCATACCGGAACAGAAGAATATTTTGCCAGCTCCTCAACGATTTCCTGGCCAAAGCCTCTGTATTCAATTCCATCGAACATTCTGGAAAGAACCTGAGCCGTATCTGCAATGCTTTCTTTTTTTCCGATCTGAGATGCCTTTGGATCCAGATAAGTACTTCCCATGCCAAGATCGTGTGCTGCGACTTCAAAAGAACATCTTGTACGTGTACTGGTCTTTTCAAAAATCAAGGCTACATTTTTTCCACGAAGGGTATCGGTTAAGATACCCTTTTTCTTTTTCTGTTTATAATCTGCTGCCAGATCCAAAAGATAAATAATTTCCTCTTTTGTATAATCCTTCAGCGTTAAAAAGTCACGTCCCTTTAAATTCATTTTTTTCTCTCTTTTCAAACTTATGATATGGTTTACAACGCATAAAGCGATTCGTCTGTAGGTCTCTTTGCATCATAGACAGATGCTGCATCGAACAGATCACTGACCTTATCGTTTCCGCCGTAAACAGCCTCCCACAATCTGTAGCCGTCCAGATTTCTTCGTCCCATTCTGAAATAAGAATCTTCAATCTGAACAAAGTACTGTGAGGAATCTACGTTACAGTAAACATTAAAGCCTTTGCTCTTCAGATACTGGAATTTTTCAGTAGACGCATAGTCCTCATTCCAGGAAGCAAGGTCCTGTCCATGAGCAAATATAATGATATCTGTCTCACCAATCAGAGGCTCCACGTATTCCAGCCATTTTTCCGTGTCTGCCTGAAGAGATTCCAGACTGGCATCCCCAATACGGATGTGTCCCCAGGTATGACTTGCAAATGTCCATCCGTCTTCCTTCAGACAATCTGCAACCTGTTTTGCTGCGGTACATTCTGATTCCCAGTCATAATTCGGATTTGCTTCAAGCCATGCTTCCTGATCAGCTGTAAGCTCAACCCTGTCTCTGTAACAGTAGTCTGTACGGTAACCAAGAATTCCATTATAGCCTGTAAGAGCAATAGTTCCTTTTGCATTTTTATAAGAAAAGTCCGGATGCTGCTCAATAAACTCGTCCAGAAGCGGAACGCAGTCGTAGGATCCAACATGTCCTTCTCCATTTGCATCCACATACTCACAGGTTGGCTTGCCGTCATCTCCAACAATCATCTTTGTTGCACAGCCTCTTCCGTCATAGCTGTGATAATAGGAAAGGTCATCCAGTGAAAGTACAAATGGAGTTTTTCCTTCCGGAAGATAAACATCCTTTTCTGTAATGTGTACTGTACCGTCTTCATCTGTAGTTCTTTCCATCAGATCATTTATGCTGACAAGTACATATCCCCTGTCATACATCTGCTGCATCATGGCATTAAACTCATCTACAGTTGTCATCCATTCACAGAAACCGATGGTTCCGTTGTCCCAGGAAGAATCTCCGGTAAGAGAAAAGGCTCTGTCCGGATCTACTACAAGGCTATGGAAAAATACATGTGTAACACTGTAAGGTGATGTTGCCACCAGATTGCTCTTTTGTGTTTCATAATCTGCTAAAAGCGTGATGACATCTGCATCATTTTCATAGTTCTCAACGGTTTGAAGAAGTTCAATTGCCCCATCGTAGTCATACTGTACTGCTTTTGCCTGAGCCTGATTGATGATGTCCTCTCGGCTTCCGGCTTCTGCTGTAGACGAACTGCTGCTTGCCGAACCTGAAGTGGTATCTGTCTGTGAACTTGCTGATGTTGTCTGTGTTGAAGTGGAAGAAACAGACGTACTGCTGGCTCCGGAAGATTTTCCTCCTCCGATTACAAGACGTAATGCAAAGATCAAGGCGATAATCAAGGCTACCAATAATACACACTTGAATATCAGCTTATTTCTTCTTTTCCGACGCCGTCTTTCACGGTTGTCATGTTGATGATTACTGCTCATTTTTATGTCCTTTCTTTAAATCTTTTTTCATGCACGGTATACATAAGTATAGCGGATGCGATTGCTGCATTTAATGACTCCAACTTTCCCTCCATAGGGATTTTTATCAGAGTATCACAATTTTCCGTAAGATAGCTACTTAGTCCATTTCCCTCATTTCCGATGAAAATAACGCTGCCGCCCCGATAGGACGGCTCACTATAGCTGCACTCACCTTTCAGATGGGCTCCATAGCTATGAATGTTTTGACTACGAAGCCAACTTAGAACCTCTTCGAGATTCTCTTCATATATAAATGGGACCCGAAATATAGATCCCATAGTAGAACGAATGACCTTAGGCTGAAAAAGATCTGCGCATTTTTTAGAAAGGATGATTCCGCTTACTCCCGCTCCCTCAGCAGTACGAAGGATTGTTCCAACATTGCCTGGATCCTGAAGATCCTCCAGCAAAAGAAGAAAGGGCTGCTTTTTTTTGTCTCCCAGCAGATCATCTCTTTTATAAACAGGCTGTTTTATAATGCTCAGGATTCCCTGCGGCGTTTTCGTATCGCAAATTCTTTCAAACAGGGAATCTTCAATCACTTCAAA
The DNA here is from genome assembly GCA_963624695.1 of bacterium. Lineage (GTDB taxonomy): Bacteria > Bacillota > Clostridia > Lachnospirales > Lachnospiraceae > Alectryocaccobium. The sequence goes on along the minus strand of CAVFRH010000055.1, from coordinate 18,940 downwards.
GCTTCTTCCATCCAAAAGAGTTTGTTCTTCTTTTGCGAAAGTCTCTGAAACATAAATTCTTTGAACCAGTTCCTTCGGAGCTTCCAGAAAAAGCTTTCTTCCCTCTGCCACAAAGAGACCGCTTTTTGCTCTCTCCTTGTGTTTCTGGTTTAAGGCCTGTATTTCTTTTATTTGTGGATTGCGGGCACTGTTTATCATTGCTTTCCCCGATACTTTTTTATTTTTTATAGTTATAAGACAATGCTCTGGAAATCGCGTATTGCTCAGCCGGGAATTCCTTGTTCATAGCCAAGCCTTCATCGATATCACAATCTGTAAATTTTCCGTTCCGGAAAACTACGATACGATTTGTCTTTCCATCCCGAAGAAGGTCAACCGCATTTGAGCCCATAATGGAAGCGTACATTCTGTCACGACAGGTAGGACTGCCTCCACGCTGCATATATCCTAAAATCGTTGCTCTTGTCTCAATACCGGTCGCTGCTTCAATTCGCTTTGCCATTGCAGTAGAATGTCCGATGCCCTCTGCATTGATGATGATATGATGATTTTTTCCGTTTTTACGTCCTTTGATGATGTTGTCTATAATTCTTTCCTCATCATAGTCGTAATTTTCCGGAAGAAGAATGTCCTCTGATCCGGAAGCGATGCCGCACCAAAGAGCGATATATCCTGCATTTCGGCCCATTACTTCGATAATGCTGACACGCTCATGGGAAGCAGATGTATCTCTTACCTTATCGATCGCATCCAATGCGGTATTTACTGCTGTATCAAATCCGATTGTATATTCTGTACAGGCAATATCCAGGTCAATGGTTCCCGGTACTCCGATGACACACAAACCGTGATGTGACAGTTCTCTGGCACCTGCAAAGGAACCGTCTCCGCCGATTACGATCAAGCCTTCTATGCCATGCTTTCTGCAGGTTTCTACTGCTTTTTTAACACCCTTTTCCGTACGCATTTCCGCACAGCGGGCTGTATGCAAAACAGTACCGCCCTTCTGGATGATATCGGACACATCGCGTGCTGTCATGTCAACTACCTTGTCTGTGATCAGTCCCCGGTATCCTTCCAGGACTCCCTTTACCTGAATTCCCTGACCGAGCGCTCTTCTGACGGATGCTCTTATCGCAGCATTCATTCCAGGTGCATCTCCACCGCTGGTAAGTATACCAATTGTCTTAACTGCATTTTCCATAATTTTACCCTCTAACTTTTTACCCTTTTGTTTACCTTGTTAGCAGTTACAAAATAAAAACTTAGAGATATTTTATAACAAAAAAATAATTTTGTGAACTGTTAGTTGAGTCCTTTCTCTACAATACTTACATTCTTTTCGCCAAAGGACTTATACATTTTTTCCAGAAGCTCCTCTGTAATCGAAACACTGTAGGACTTGGGCAATTTTTTTACTGCTTTTTCTGCCGCAAGATAAATTACCACGTTGTCATCTCCCGGTGCTTCATTTAAGAACCGTGCCAAGTTTGTCCCTGCTTGGCGGTACTTTTCCTTTGACTCAAAGCGGATCCAAAGCTCTCTTCGGATATCGTCAAATGTGTGTATTTCGCTCAATATCAGCTTGGACGGGCGCTCCTCCTCTACCGACACCTTTCCTCCTATAAAGACCTTATTGTCTTCCTGCAACAGGGAAAGATTTTTTTCGTAGTCTCTTGGAAAGACGATTACTTCTACTGTTCCTAAAAGATCCTCCAGTGTTAAAAAGGCCATTGCCTGATTTTTTTTCGTATACTTAATGGTTTTTTCTGTAATAATGCCGCCCACGATCACAAAGCTGCCGTCTTCCACATTTGGCAGCCCGCTTTCTTCATCCGGAAGAAAGTCTGCCGTACTGGCTGTTGTAATGGTCTTCCACCGGTCTGCATAATCTTCCAGAGGATGTCCACTGATATATATGCCAAGAACTTCCTTTTCCAAAGCGAGCTTTTCTTCTTTGGAAAATTCCTCCACATTCGGAAGTGCCACCTCATAGCTGACTCTTTCTTCATCGGACATCAGATCAAACAGTGTCATCTGCCCGCTCATGGAATTTTTTTTCTGCTGCTGAGATTGCTCCATCACCCGTGTATAGATCATAAGCAGCTGTCTGTGATTTGCTCCCATTCCATCAAAGGCTCCTGCCTTAATGAAATTTTCCAAAGTCCTTTTATTCACCTCTTTGCTACTGAGGCGGTCGCAAAAATCTCTTAAACTCTTGTACGGTCCCTGCTTTTCTCTTTCGGAAACGATAGCTGCCATTACCGGTTTTCCGATTCCCTTTATGGCACTGAGTCCGTAACGGATTTTTCCATCTTCTACTGAAAAAGCTCCTTCACTTTTATTAATATCCGGAGGAAGGATGGAAATTCCCATTTGACGGCAGCTCAGGATGTAAGCTGCCACCTTACCCGGATTGTCCATAACCGAAGTCATGAGTGCAGCCATATATTCTACCGGATAATAATATTTCAGCCAGGCTGTCTGATAGGAAACAATGGCGTATGCAGCTGCGTGAGATTTGTTGAATGCATACTTTGCGAAATCGATCATGCTGTCATAGATTTTATTTGCAATTTCCTCACTGATTCCATTTGCAATGCATCCCGGTACATTTTCCTCTTTATTGCCATATACAAAATTCTGTCTCTCCTTTTGCATTACAGCAGCCTTTTTCTTCGACATTGCTCTTCTTAAAAGGTCACTTCGGCCAAGGGTATAACCAGCCAGGCTCTGCACGATCTGCATAACCTGTTCCTGATAGACAATACAGCCATAGGTGGATTTTAAAATCGGTTCCAGCTGAGGGCAGTCATAGGTAATTTCCTCCGGATGATTTTTTCCTTTTATATAGGTTGGGATAAAGTCCATAGGACCTGGTCTGTAAAGAGCTATCCCGGCAATCACATCCTCCAGATTTTTTGGTTTCAGCTCTTTCATGAAGTTTTTCATGCCGGCTGACTCGAGCTGAAAAACTCCATCGCATTTTCCGGAGCCGATCATTGCATAAACCTTCGGATCACTGAAATTAATCTTCATCATATCAATTTCTTTTCCTAAGGAGCGCTGTGCCATACGACAGGCATTTTGAATTACCGTAAGGGTTCGAAGGCCCAGGAAATCCATTTTCAAAAGTCCCAATTCTTCCAGAGTTGTCATTGTAAACTGGGTAACAATCGTTCCATCTGCCGCTCTCGCAAGTGGAACATATTCATCAACTGGTTTCTGACAGATTACGACCCCCGCTGCATGCATCGAGGTATGTCTGGGCAGTCCCTCCAGTCTTTTGGACATTTCAATCAGCTTGGCCACCTTGGGATCCTCTAAGGTAAGCTTTTTCAGCTGAGGATTCATATTCAGGGCCTTTTCAATTGTCATGTTTAATTCATTCGGAACCATCTTTGCGATGCCATCTACCACTCCGTAAGGCATATCCATTACACGACCAACATCCCGAATCACTCCCTTTGCGGCCAGAGTTCCAAATGTAACAATCTGTGCCACACAGTCCTTGCCGTATTTTTCTATGACGTATTCGATTACCTCCGGACGTCTTTCATAGCAGAAATCCACGTCTATATCAGGCATAGAAACTCGCTCCGGGTTAAGGAACCTTTCAAAAAGCAGCTGATACTTGATCGGATCCAGCTGTGTAATGTCCAAGGTGTAACTAACCAGTGAGCCTGCTGCACTTCCTCTTCCGGGCCCTACCATAATGGAATGATCCCTGGAATATTTTATAAAATCCCAAACGATCAGGAAATAATCTACATATCCCATTTTCTGAATGGTTTCAAGCTCATAGCGAAGCCGGTCCCTAAGTTCACTGCTTACATGCTCATATTTCTTTTCCAACCCTTCGTAACAAAGCTTCTGCAGATATTCCCAGGAGGTAAAGCCCTTTGGCACATCGAATCTTGGCAGCTTTGTCACTCCGAACTCAATTTCAACATGACAGCGCTGTGCGATCTTTTCCGTGTTTTCCAGAGCTTCCGGCACATAGGGAAACAGCTCCGCCATTTCCTGCTCTGACTTTAAATAATACTGTCCGCCCTCATAGCGCAGTCGGTTTTCATCCTCCAGCTTTTTCCCGGTCTGAATGCAAAGGAGAATGTCATGAGATTCCACATCTTCTTTATAGGTATAATGCACATCATTTGTACAAACCATCGGAATCCCCGTTTCCCTGCTGAGTCTTACGATTTGAGCATTTACCTTCTTCTGTTCCGGAATGCCGTGATCCTGCAATTCCAGGAAATAATTCTCTTTTCCGAATAGATCCCGATAGTAAAGTGCTGTTTTTTTTGCTTCCTCATAAAAGTCCCGAACCAGAAGTTTTGGAACCTCTCCTGCAAGACATGCTGAAAGAGCAATCAGTCCCTCATGGTATTTCTCCAATAACTCCCGGTCTACACGAGGTTTATAGTAATAGCCATCCACAAATCCCTTGGAAACAAGCTTTGTCAGATTTTCATATCCCTTATTGTTTTCCGCCAATAAAATAAGATGATAATAACGCTCCGCTCCTGTTTCCCGGTCAAATCTGGATCCGGGAGCCACATACACCTCACAGCCCAGAATCGGATTGATTCCTTCTGCCCTGGCAGCCCTATAGAAATCTACGCAGCCGTACATTACCCCATGATCGGTAATGGCACCGGAAGTCATTCCCAGTGCCTTTAGCTGTGAAACATATTCTTTTATCTTGTTAGATCCATCCAGAAGACTGTATTCTGTATGGACATGCAGATGTGTAAAAGCCATAGCTTACCTTTCTGTTTTTACAGATTTTTTTCCTTTTTTAAACTGATCTGTCCATCCTGAATTTGAATTTTTCTTTCCTTTAAAAGATGACCTATTGCTCTTTTAAATGCTGCTTTGGAAAGACCGAATTCTTTCTTGATCAGCTCCGGTGCTGCATGGTCATCAAAAGGCAGTGCTCCACCTCTTCGCTGAATCTGTGCATAGATCTCCTGAGCATCTATTTCCATCTGCAAATAAACCTTCTGCTTTGGAGTCGCATCTATTTTTCCGTCTTCCCTGATATTTACAATTCTCACCGTCAGACAATCTCCAACACGAAAATGTCCCTGGGTGTCTTTGTTTTGGATCAATCCGCTGTAGCAATCCTCTACTGCAACAAACTGACCATACTTTGGATTTTCTTCGTAAATCCTTGCTGAAACACTGTCACCGATTTCATAGGGCGGATTTGTTTTCAGATAAGGATAGATCTTCATGGTCGCACAAAGCCGGTTGCTCTTGTCCAGATAAAGGGCTACAAGCACGTCTTCCCCGACAGAAAGCCTTCTCGTCTGTTCTTTAAATGGAAGAAAAAGATCTTTTTCCAGACCCCAGTCCAGAAAAGCTCCTATTTTTCCAATCTCAACAACCTTCAAGGCAGCCAGTTCATTCAGCTGCAACGCCGGAGTGTTTGTCGTAGAAATCAAACGGTCACTGGAATCTCTATATAAAAAGACCTGTATCTGATCTCCTTTTTTACAGTCCTTTGGGACCTGCTTTTTAGGAAGCAGCACTCTTTCTGCTGAAGGGTCTTCGCCTTCGGCAAGATATACACCGAAGTCAACTGTTTTTACCACTGTAAGCTCCTGGCTTTTACCGATTTGAAGCATAGCTTTCTCCTGTCTGTTCATTGTCTGTTGTCCATTCTCCTGCAAAGAAAAGACTGTCATCTGCATCATAAAGCTTTATCTGAATTCCATTTTCAAGCTGAGAAACAGCCGGATAAAAGGTATCGCCGATCCGGGCCTGCTTTTTATATTCACAACGGAAGCAATTAAATGAAAAATCTTTTGGCAGATAAAGCATGGTTGTTTTTACATACTGCGAATTGTTTACATGATTGTTTGCATCGATCATATAGTCCTGAACCGAAACCGGTTCGAGTCTTTCCTCCTGACTGCAAAGCCGTATTTTTCTTTGCATCTTCAGGTCTATGTGTGCATCCTTTTCCAAGCCATATCCTGAAACCATATATTCCGGTATCCGCACAGGAGTCTGATCTTTCAAATTGATTAGTACATACTGCGTATCTGCAACTGCAGTTAGCTCTCCTGCTTCGTTTTTTATGCTGTAATTTCGAAATCCAAGACATTGTCTGAAATTATGTGCCCAGGTAGATACGGTAATAAAGTCATTCAAACGCATGGGTTTGAATATTCTTACCTGCCATCCTCCAAGTACCCAGGTGATGTTTTGGCTGAACAAAAAATCCAGCGGAAGCTGATTGTCTTCTCCATGGAAGGTAGATGTGTCCTGGAAATAATCCAACAGGGCCGGAAATGACAATTCACTGTTTTTATCCGTTTCACTGTAACGTATTCTGCTCTTAAAGGAATATATCATATTTTTCTCCAAAAGATCTAATGTCTTTTTAACTTAGAAAAAGGCCGCTGCACAAAGTGCAACGGCCTTACAGGGCTACCAGGATTCGAACCTGGAAATGACGGAGTCAGAGTCCGTTGCCTTACCGTTTGGCGATAGCCCTATTTCGTGAACACGTTGCATTATACATGAGCTATATATGGAATGCAAGCTTTTTTTTTATTTTTTTTAAATTAATCATTTTTACCAAAAATCGCCTTGTATAATATTGATTTTCTAATATGAATACTAGCGTTTCAAAATAAAAGGTGCTATACTTTAACGAAATATTTTGAGACCATACCCCAAAGGGGTTAGGAAATGAAAGGCAAAATTATGAGAGCTTCAAATCTGACACTTTTAACAGACTTATACGAGCTGACAATGATGCAGGGTTACTTCAAAAATCCTACGGATCAGCAAGTGGTTTTTGATGCTTTTTACAGAGATAACCCATGCGGCGGCGGTTACGCCATTGCTGCCGGCCTGGAACAGGTTATCGAGTACATTAAAAACCTTCATTTTACAACAGACGATGTTGATTATCTTCGCAAAACCAATCTCTTTGATGAAGATTTTCTGGAATATTTAAGAGGTTTCCATTTTACAGGCGACCTGTATGCGATTCCGGAAGGCAGTGTTGTATTTCCCAGGGAACCGCTGGTAAAGGTTGTTGCACCGGTTATGGAGGGACAGCTGATTGAAACAGCCATCCTCAATCTGATCAACCACCAATCCCTCATTGCAACAAAAGCCGCAAGAGTTGTGTATGCAGCAAAGGGAGACGGCATTATGGAATTCGGACTTCGAAGAGCCCAGGGACCGGATGCGGGTATTTACGGTGCCAGAGCTGCTATGATCGGCGGCTGTGTCGGAACCTCCAATGTACTTTGCGGTGAAATGTTTGATGTCCCGATAAAAGGAACCCATGCCCACAGTTGGATCATGAGCTTCCCGGACGAATATACTGCCTTCAAGACTTATTCTAAGCTCTATCCACATGGCTGCATTCTTCTTGTAGACACCTACGATGTACTGAAATCCGGAGTTCCAAATGCAATTCGCGTATTCAAGGAAATGCGTGAGGAAGGACTTGACATGAAGGGCTACGGTATCCGTATCGATTCCGGAGACTTGGCTTACTTATCCAAGAAAGCCTACGAGATGCTTGCTGCAGAAGGATTTGAAGATGCTATCATCTCTGCCTCCAGTGACTTAGACGAATACCTGATCCAGAGTCTGAAGCTGCAGGGTGCTAAGATCAACTCCTGGGGTGTTGGTACAAATCTGATTACCTCTAAGGACTGTCCAGCTTTCGGCGGTGTTTATAAAATGGCAGCAATCAAAAATAAAGATGATGCCGATTTTACTCCTAAGATTAAGCTTTCCGAAAATGTAACCAAGGTTACGAATCCGGGAAACAAAACCATTTACCGTATCTACGATAAATTCACCGGAAAGATCAGAGCGGATCTGATCTGCCTGGCAGATGAGAAATTTGATGAGCGTGAGGATATGGTTATCTTTAATCCGAATGCCACCTGGAAAAAGACCAAAATTCTTGGAGGCACTTATCGCCTTCGTGAGCTTCTTGTTCCTATCTTTAAAAAGGGAATCTGCTGCTATGACTCTCCATCTGTTATGGAAATTAGAGATATCTGCAAGCAGGAAATGGATACTCTTTGGGATGAGACCAAGCGTTTTGTAAATCCTCAGGAGGTTTATGTGGATTTGTCCAAAAAACTTTACGATGTAAAGACATCTCTCATTGAAGAAATGAGTATGAAGGATCTCTACTAATATTTTAGGGGAGTAAGGTATTTTACACACCTTGCTCCCCTGTTTTTAAATGTCATTTTCCCAGTATTTTTCCCGGTGTTCCACGGATGTTGAAAATACGATCAGTGTTTTCGTTTTCCCGAAGCGCTGCAGCTGTCCGATAAATACATCCAGCTCCATTGTATTGTGAAAGGCCACCTCTAACAGCATAGAAAACTCCCCCGTCACACAATTGCACTGAATTACATTCAGGCACTGCTCTACATAAGGGTAAAATTCCTTTTTGTTGACCGGATCTACTTCTACATTAATAAATGCCTTTGTATAATAACCCAATGCTACCGGATTTAATCTTATGCCAAATCCACAGATAATGTTTTTTTCCTGCAGTCTCTCTATCCTTGACGCAATTGCTGTGGAGGACAGACAGACATGGGATGCAATTTCCTTTGCTGTCATTCTGGAATTTTTCTGTAGCAGGGCGATTATTTTATAATCTGCCTCATCCAATTCATCTGCATAATTTTTTGGTATATTTAATTTTGAAAAATCAGTCATCTACTCTTTCAGGCAACAGGCAAATCTGCCCAATGCTGACCTCCTTATCTTTGTTCTTTTTTCCGCAGCTATCATAACATGTTTTTTTCTGTTAAGATATTTTTTTGATACTTATAATCGTACCACTTTCGTACTACCCTAATCACAACAAAAGAACGCAAAGCAAAATAAACTTTTATGAGGAGGGAAAATAAAATGAAACCAGTTTTAAAAGAATCTTATGGATTATATATCGGCGGACAGTGGCAGCCTGCATCTGACAAAGGCGAATTCGAGGCAAAGAACTCAGCTACCGGCTTCTATCCTCAGAAATAATTTTTTATTCTAAAACAGGTTGTCGCTCTAAGTGCATAGTGCGACAACCCATTTCTACATTTCAACAGCTTCGTCAAAGGAACCCCGAAAATATCTGTATTTTTTGTTTTGCCGAAATAAAAAGAGCCAGGACATGACGGCCGATCCGATTTCTGCAACAAAGACCGCACACCAGATTCCATCCACCCCAAAAATCAGAGGCAAAATCAAAACGGAAAGAAGCTCAAATACCAAAGATCTTACAAAAGATATGATGGCTGAAACCGTCCCATTGCTGAGTGCTGTAAAGAAAGCAGAAGCAAAGACATTTCCCCCAGCCAGCAAAAATGCCATCAGGAAAATGCGAAAGGCATGTACTGTCATGGTCAGAAGGTCGGCATCATATCCAACAAAGAGTGCTGAGATCGGATATGCACAAAGCTGGGCTATAAAGAAAAGCAAGATACCGCCGCTGTATTCCAGCTTCATACTCTTTCGAAGCAGAGAATTCAGTTCCTTATGATGTCCGGCACCGTAGTGATATCCTATAATGGGTGCCACTCCCAGCGTATAACCAAACATAAGGGATATAAAGACAAACTGGACGTACATGATGACGCCATAAGCCGCAACCCCATCTGCTCCGGCATAGGCCATAAGCTGTAAATTATAAACCATGCTGACAACCGATGCTGAAATATTGGTCATCAATTCAGAAATGCCATTGTAAGCTGCCCTCACCACCGGCTTTAATTTTATTTTTACCGGCTGAAAACGCAGAAGACTTTTATTGGGACCGATAAAATAGATCAAGGGCAGAACCCCTCCGATGCACTCACTGATTCCCGTTGCGATTGCTGCTCCTGCAACACCCCAACCAAAGCCAGCTACAAATACCGCATCCAGGATCATATTTGCAAAACCCGCTGCAAGAGTAAAGAGCAGTCCCAGCTTTGGCTTTTCTGCTGCATTTACCAGAGCCTGAAACATATATTGAAACTGCATTGCCAAAATAAAACCGATTCCAATGCGTCCGTAAAGCAAGGCCTGTTCATACAATTCTCCGCTTGCTCCAAGAACGCTTACCATCTGAGGCATAAGCAAAAAGCCCGCAAAGGTAATCACGATTCCCAGAATTGCCGTCATTTCCAGAATCATGGAAAAATATTCATTTGCTCTTTCTTTGTTTCCTTCTCCCAACGTTTTGGATATTAAGGCCGTTCCTCCCGTTCCAAACATGGTTCCCACCGCACCGCATATCATGAGGGCCGGTATGATGATATTAATCGCCGCAAAGGCATTTTTCCCTACAAAGTTTGATACAAAAAGGCCATCTACTACTCCATATATCGAGGTAAAAGCCATCATAACCATTGTGGGAAAGCAAAAGCGCAGCAGCTTCGCATATCCAAAATGCTCAGAAAGTCGAATTGCCTGTTTTTCTTTTTTCATAATCCTCTCTCTTTCTGCATGTATTCTTTCTCATAGTATACTAAATCCACCAAGTCGTAAACAAAAAAAGACCGAAGCATTTTTGCCTCAGTCTCTTTTCCTATTTTATGTTCTTATACCATTTCTGCCAATTTCGGATAGGAAGCGATGGCTCCCTCTTTTTGTACACTGATCGCACAGAATTTATTGGAGAATCGAATGCAGTCGGTAAGCCTTTCCTCGCTGATTTCCTCCAACGTCCTGCTTGTGATTTCCTGTTTCTTTAGTGCCCACAGAAATGCTCCGATGAAGCCATCTCCTGCTCCTGTGGTATCAACCGCCCTTACCCTCAAGGATTCACTAAAAGCCTCCGCCTTTTTTGTAAAGGCATAAGCTCCCTTTGACCCGCAGGTAAAAAGAACCAGCTTTACGCCCTGATCAAGCAGCTTGGGAACCGCCTTTTTTATATCTGTCTCACCGGTAATAAATTCCAGCTCTTCGTCAGAAATCTTTAAAATATCGCAATATGAAATAAATTCCCTTACTCTTTCTTTCAGTAAGTTTAAATCCGACCACAGTGGAAAACGCAAATTCGGATCAAAGCTGATAATGGCACCTTTCTTTTTTGCTGATTCAATTGCCTTGTAATGGGCATCTTTCATTGGAAAATCTCCCAGAGACACACTGCAAAAATGCAATGCATATGCATCCTCCAGCCATTTTTCTTCTATCTGATCTGCTGATAAAAGCATATCTGCGGAAGGCTTTCTGTAAAAAGAAAAGCTTCTGTTTCCGTCCTTTTCCAGGCTTACAAAAGCCAGTGCTGTATTTGCCTCTTCCGTAAAACATACAGCCGATGTATCGATTCCGTAGCCTTCAAATTCATCTGCAATTTTTTTCCCAAAGGGATCCCTTCCCAGCTGGGTTATGATCCTTGACTTTCCTCCAAGTCTTGTAAAAGCTCCGCACACATTTGCCGGTGCTCCGCCTGTCTTTGGTGAAAAAGCGCTTATTTCACTAAAATCACATCCGGTCTTATCCGGAATAAAATCAATTAAAGCCTCTCCGATTGCTACGAGTGTACTATTCTCCAAGATAGCTTACCTCCATATCTGAAAGCGGATAGATGATCGGGCTGATTCCTTCTGCCTCTACCTCTACCATTTCCCCTGCAGGGTACATTCTGCTGCTTAAGACTACGCTTCCCTTATCCAGATATATTTCAAGGGAACTTTTGTCGACAATCAGCCGGATTTCGGAGCACTCTGAAAGTTTTGCCCTGCGGACCTTGCGACCTGCTCCAACCTTTTCCTCTAAAAAAGTAAGGCTGAAAATTTCCCCGTCATAAGAAAGCTTTACTGCTTTGTCCAGGCAAATAGAAAATGGTCCCTCTGTTGAAGCATTCAATTCAAAAGGCAGCTCCTGTTTTTTCTTTCCTAATACAGTCACATTTTTTCTCAGAGCATTCAGTTCATGAATCGGCTCCTGCCTCAGTCTTCCGTCTGCATCTCTTGTAAGCTCTCTTGGAAGGGTCAGGCAATGCTGATAACCAAGCTCTGCTGTCGGGTTTGTATATGGAATGTCTCCGATTCCCATCCAGCCGATCAAAATTCTTCTGCCGTCTTCTGTCTCAAATGTCTGTGGAGCATAAAAGTCAAAGCCCATATCCCATTCTCTGAAATTTTCTGCTTTTTTATCGTATTCAAAATATCCGGACTGATATACATTTTGATTTTCTGTTTCTCCATGGGGAAGTCCTTGAGGAGAAGCTCCCAGATACCTGTGTCCATCGAGCCAAAAGCAATCCGGACACTCCCACATATAGCCAAACTCTTCGATTGAATCACATCCCGCATAAATCCAGTTTTCCAGATCTGCAGATTCATAAAAAAGAACACAGCCCTTGTCATCCAGGCTTCTGGCTCCAAGCACCATCTTCCACTTTCCATCCTCTACCCAAATCTTAGGATCTCTTACATGACAGGAACAAAAGGAAGGATAATCACTATTTCGAAGCAGAACCTTCTTCGGTGACATATGTATGCCGTCCTTCGTTGACACATGAATTACATTTGCCCCTCTTCCGGATTTAATGTAATCATGATCTCCCGGTTCCTTTACATTTCCTGTATAAAAGATATGAAGGGTATCCTGATGAACAATCGCAGATCCGGAATAAACACCATTTCTGTCCTCCGGGATATCCGGGAACAGCACTGTTCCCGTAAACTCCCAGTTCGTTAAATTGGAGCTCTGATAATGTCCCCAGCATTTTTTTCCGCTGCCTGCAGCACTTTCCGGGCTGTATTGAAAATACACATGATAGTATCCGCCAAAAAAGCTCAGTCCGTTCGGATCATTCAGCCAGCCCTGAGGCGGCTCCAAATGCAAACCCTGACGCCATTTTCCATCGATAAAAGCCATTTTTTACTCCTTCTCAAGACGGATAAAGGCATCCCCGCAATTTACATTTCCATTGCCTTCAAATTTTATTTCTTTATAGTCATCTGCATTTGTTACAACAACCGGTGTAATCAGATTATAGCCCTTAGATGCAATGAGGTCCATATCAAAGCTGATCAGCTTCTGACCCTTCTTTACCCTCTGGCCTTCTGTTACATGTGCTTTAAAGCCTTCTCCTTTCAGTTCCACTGTATCAAGTCCGATGTGGATCAGGATTTCTGCTCCGTTTTTCAAAGAAAGACAAACTGCATGCATTGTTTCAAATACGGTTTCTACGGTTCCATCTTCCGGTGCTGTTACGAGTCCCTCGGAAGGCTCAATTGCCGCTCCAAGTCCCAAAACTCCCTGTGCAAATGTTGCATCCGGAACTTCTTCCAAAGCGACTGCTTTTCCGTTTAAAGGAGCTGTGATTTCAAGTTTTTCTTCTAATGCCTTTGGAGCTTCCTGCTCTGCATCTTCTGTGCTTGCCGGAACCTCTGCGTCTTCCTTAATTCCGATAATCCAGGACACTGCAAAGGCTACTGCAAAGGCTACTACAAAGGTAAGCAGATATCCAACGAAGGAATCTACTGTGATCAAGAATCCAAAGATACCGGTTACACCGTTTGCGGTAGCATATACATTCATAATAGAAGCAACTGCTGCACCGCAGGCACCACCTACCATACCTGCAATGAAAGGACGTCCGAATCGGATGTTTACACCGAAGATGGCTGGCTCGGTAATTCCCATAAATGCGGAAAGAGAAGCCGGAAGTGCCATTGCTTTTGTCTTTTTGTTCTTTGTTTTCAATGCTACTGCCAAAGCTGCTGCACCCTGTGCTACATTAGCTGCAGTTGCGATTGGCATCCAGATGTTCATACCATTGTTTGCAAGCATCATCATTTCAATTGCATTGTACATATGATGAACACCCGCTACTACGGTCGGTGCATAAACACCACCCATGATAAATGCTCCGATTCCAAATGGAACAGAAATCAAAGCCTGTGCACCGATCAGAACCCAGGACTCAATCTGTGCAAAGATCGGTCCGATCAAGGTCATGCTTAAAAAGCCTGCTACCAGAACCGAAACAAGAGGAGTTACAAAAAGATCAAACATTTCCGGTACTTTTTTATGCAGTCTTTTCTCAATCGCACACATCAGCCATACTGAAAGGATAACCGGAATAACATGTCCCTGATAACCGGTATTCTGAATGTCCCAAAGGCCAAACCAGGACCAAAGAGTTGTGGTTTCCGCACCACTTGCTACGCTCCAGGCATTTACCAGATTCGGATGAATCATGATCATACCGATAACTGCACCCAAGAACTGATTGCCGCCAAATATCTTTGCTGCAGAAATTGCAATCAGAACCGGCAGGAAGGTAAGTGCCGTATTGGAAAACATATTTAACAGTCCGTACAGATAAGAATTTGCCATATCCGGATTTACCTGAACCAGACCTCCCAGAAGTCCGTTCAACAGACCGGTTGCAACGATTGCCGGAATGATCGGCACGAAAATATCTCCAAGGCTCTTAATTGCTCTCTTGTACCAGGGTGCTTTTGCGGAAGCTGCCTGCTTTACGTCATCCTTGGAAGCTGCCTGCACACCGGCCTCGGCAATAAATTCATCGTAAACCTTATTTACTGCACCTGTTCCAATGATGATCTGGAGCTGTCCCGAAGCCTCAAATACTCCTTTTACTCCATCCACGTTTTCAAGTACTGACTTCTGAACCTTTGAATTGTCTGCAATAACCAGTCGAAGTCTTGTAGCACAATGTGCAGCGCTAACAAGATTTCCCTTTTCTCCGATTGCAGAAAGGATCTCATGAGCCGTCTTTTTGTAATTCATATCGTCCCTCCTCTGTAAATTTGTTTCACCCTTATTGTGAAACCGATTTCATTTGATGAACTCATTTTACAGTATTTTAATAATTTTGGCTATTGACAATTCCGAACAAGTCTTTTTATAAAAATCGTTGGTTTCACACAGTTTCATATTTTTTCAAAGACTTTCTTTTCCATTTTGACTTTGTTTTTAACGATTGGTGGATTCTCTTTCCATAATTTCATAATCCAACCGCAGGATCTTTGGCACCTTTGACTCCCGACCGATTGCATTTAAAAGCATCTGTGCAGCTTCCATTCCGGCCGTTTTGTAATGAAGCCTGGCAGATGTCAGTGAAACGGCTGTTACCGTTGCAATCTTCGAATCACCCACTCCGCATATCATTAGCTCTTTTGGTATTTCGATTCCCTCATCACGGCAATAGGCAATGGCACCGGCTGCTATATTATCGGTTGCACAAAAAATGAAATCCGGTCTTTTTCCCTCTGCATGGGACAGCAGCTTTCTGGCTCCGCGATAGCCCGCATCAATATTAAATTCCCCAAATGCGGTATTTTCTGTCTCAAGAGTCAGGCCATATTCCGAAATCGCCTGCAAAAATCCCTTGTGTCTGTCTTCTCCGGCTGCTTTATCCTCATCTGTAACGCCGATAAAGCCAGGAATTCTTCCTCCTTTTTCCAGCATCAGCCTGGTAAGGGTGCTGGCCGCCCCGTAATCATCGTGGCAAACCGAGTTGAAGCCCTTGTATTCCTGTCCGACAATTACCACCGGTATCCGCATTTTATTTAAAACATTACGATGCATTTGCGTGAAGATTGTTCCGAGAAATATTACCCCGTCTACTCTGTTCTGGCGGAAAAGCTCCAGATATTCAATTTCTTTTTTATAATCATTTGCTGTATTTACCAGAAGGATCTGATATCCACATTCTGAAAGGATCTGACTGATTCCTTCCGTGATCCTGGCACAGCTTTCACTGGAGAGCTTCGGCAATATGACCCCAACCAGCTTTGTAACCCTGGTTTTAACAGCCTGCGCAGAAAAGCTTGGAGAATATCCCGTTTTCTCGATTGCTTTTTCAATCAGCTCTTTTTTGTCCTCGCTTAAATAGCCTTTGTTAAAATATCTGCTGACTGCTGATTTTGACACGCCTGCATATGCGGCAAACTCAGAAATATTCATGGTTTTTTCTTCTCCTTTTCTGAAATCAATCCCAGTTTATGATATCACTATTTTCATAAAAAAAAAGCTCTTTTTGTCCTGTTGACAAATGCCTAAAAGGAGTGGTTAAATTCTACTGAAAGGCAGGTTCATATAAGATGATAAAATTAGGAAGAAATGACAAATGCTGGTGCGGCAGTCAGAAAAAATACAAATTCTGTCACATGGCTTTTGACAATAAAGTGGAAAGCTTTTTGGGAAGCGGTCTGGAGCTTCCAGCCCACTCCATGATAAAAACTCCGGAACAGATCGAAGGAATCCGGGAAGCAGGAAAACGAAATACCATGGTTCTGGATTATATTTCTGAATTTATAAAAGAAGGTGTTTCCACCTTAGAACTGGATCAGAAAATTGAACACTTCACCAGAGAAATGGGGGCCATTCCGGCAACTCTTGGCTATGAAGGATATCCCAAAAGCGTCTGCATCTCCATTGATAATGTAGTCTGCCATGGCATTCCAAGTGCAGATACGATTTTAAAAAGCGGTCAGATTGTAAATGTAGACTGTACAACGATTTATAATGGATATTATGGTGATGCATCCCGTATGTTCTGCATTGGTGATGTTTCTCCTGAAAAGCAAAAACTTGCTCAGGTTACCAAAGAATGCTGCGACATTGCCCTGGAACATACAAAGCCCTGGGGAAGCATGGGTGATATGCAGGCTGCCTGTCACAAGCATGCTGTAGAAAACGGCTACTCCATTGTAAGAGAAATTGGCGGACACGGAGTTGGTGTAAACTTCCACGAGGATCCCTGGGTCGGCTATATTGGACAGCCTCACAGTGGTCTTCTCCTTGTTCCGGGTATGACCTTTACCATCGAGCCCATGGTGAATATGGGAAAGCCGGATGTCTGGCAAGATGAAACAGACGGATGGACCATCCGCACCAAAGATGGCCTCCCCTCCGCCCAGTGGGAATATACCATTTTAATTACTGAAGACGGAACGGAAGTTCTTTCGCATTAAATAAAAAAGAAACAGCCGCCAACTACAGCAATCGTTGGCGGCTGTTAAAACATTTGCGTACAATATTTTTTTGAAAGGTAGGAATGAATCATGAATCGTAAAATAAAAGTTTACAAAAAGCCATTTCTCTCAGCAATTCTGATAATGATCTTGTTTGGAGTACTCTATCTTGTGACAGCGACAATTGCTGATACCTTATTTAAGATCGCTGATCCAACTGCTAATGCCGACGTCCTGTTTTCCATAGCCAGTATTTTGGGAAGCCTGCTTGCTTTGCTTATTTTTTTCCTGCGCTACAAAAAAGACTTACAGCATTTTTTCACATTGAAAAATGCCGGTAAAGGATTCATTCTTGGCATATCAATCATTGCTGTTGCATTCGCTATTTTCATTACGAATTGCATGAGCGGCGCAGCTTTTGGAAGTCTTTCTCTTGCTTTAATCTTAGGAATTGCACCTGGAATCAGCGAAGAAATCATTTACCGCATTATTCCTCTGGCCTTTGTAAAGAACTATGCCGGAGAGAAAAAAACGGCCGTCGCTCATACCCTTATACTGACGAGTGCTGTATTTGGACTGATACACGGAGCAAATGTATTTGCCGGAGCGAATCCGATCAGTTCATTTATTCAGGTTATTTATTCATTTGCCATCGGATTGTTGTTTGGAGGAATTTATCTACGTACCGAAACGATATGGACCATTATCCTTCTTCACGCTTTCCTAGATGTCATGAATCTCGTCTTTGCCAGACTGCAGCAGTCCGGAGGTGTTTTAACCAGTTCTGTCGATGTCTCAAGCATTGTATTTATATTGATTCTTACGGTAATTATCTTTATAAATGCTATCATTGTATACAGAAAAAATAAAAAAGACAATATTATCTGATACGAGAAATAAAAGACAAATAATTCTTCTTTTAATACAAATAAGGCATCAGGCTCATAACTGAACCTAATGCCTTTATTTTTCAGCCCTTAGCCATAGCAATGGTACCTGTTCGCTGCAGCTCCAGAATGCCAAAGCTTCTTACCAGCTCTATAAATTCATCAATCACCTCTGGTTCATCGTGAATTTCGATTACCATATTTTTCATGCTGATGTGCTTGATTTTCGCTCCCATTACATTGCAAATTTCAATTAAAGAAGCTCTGTTTGCTGCATTGTAAGACAGCTTAATCAGCATCATATCAAGCTTTACGATTTTTGTCTCGTCTAATCTTCGAACCTTTATAACATCTATTTTTTTATTCAGATGCTTTTCAATCTGATCTATGGTTCTGGAATCTCCGCTGGAAACAATGGTCATGCTGGATACTTCTTTTTTATCCGTTTCTCCCACTGCAAGACTGTCAATGTTAAAGCCGCGGCGTGCAAAAAGCCCTGAAATAGCGGAAAGAACGCCGTCCTTATTTTCAACTAATACCGAAAATATTCCCTTCATCTTTCTTCCCCCTTATTTCGTATTATTCTGGCTGTCAAGATCGCACAGCATAATGCATGCTTTATCACAAGCCAAAAAGTGATCCAACTGCTCATCCAGTTCTTCATTGTTATTGCAATAGAAAAATTCCATATCATAGGCCTGTGCAAGCTTATCAAAATGAGGATAATTGTACAACTGCACAGCTGAATACCTTCCATCGTAATTCTTTTCCTGATGCTCCCTTACCAGTCCCAGATATTCGTTTCGTTCTACCAGTATCTTTACCGGCAGCTTGTTCACAGCAATTGTTGCAAGCTCGAAAAGGGACATTTGAAAGTCACCGTCTCCGCAAACGGCTATTACCTGCTTATCAGGTGCTGCAAATTTTGCTCCTATGGCAGCTGGTACGGAATACCCCATGGTTCCCATTCCGCCGGTCGTCAAAAAACGACCTTTTTTCATAACATAATTATCTGCTGACCACAGCTGGTTTTGTCCCACATCGGCTACATAAATGGCATCCTCATCCAGCTTTTTCGAAAGCTTTTGTACCAGAAGCATAGGGTTTACC
>CAVFRH010000054.1:0-13084 GCA_963624695.1 bacterium | reverse complement strand
CCCTGGTGCCTTCTTTGATCTTTGCATGTACACGAACTGTGTCGCCTACAGCAAACTGCGGAACTTCAGCTTTCATCTGAGCTGCTTCGATGTTCTTGATAATTTCGTTCATCTTGTTTATCTCTCCTTAAAATTTGGTGGATGTTCTTACCACCGATAAACGTGGCAGCGGACCATATGCCTCAAAAGCTTCTCCAGTTTACTATAAAAGCTTTTTGAATGCAAGAATTTTTTTATTTTTTTCTTCTCAAGAACCTTGCTGCAAGCGCTGCAACCATTGCTGCGATAGAAGAACCTGCAAGTGCAATCCAGCCTGCTGCATTTGTGGTATCTCCGGTATTGGCACTTGTATTGCTTGTGGAAGTACCTGTGCTGTTTGAAGTTCCTGTACTATTTGTTGAACCTGTGCTTCCGTTTTTATTGCTTGTTCCGTTTGTGCTATTGGATGAGCTCTTTGCTTTTTCAAGACCGGAAATTGCGGTGTTGAGGTTCTTAGCTGCCTCATCTACTGCAGTCTGGCTTTCTTTTGCTTCCAGTGCTGCATTTGCACTTTCCAGTGCACTCTGAAGGCTCTTCCAGCTGTCTGCTGTATAATCTGCCTCCTTCAAAGCCTTTGCATCACTGATTGCCTTCTCCAGAGATGTTGTATTCACATCACTTCTGAGAACAAGAGCATCGATTGCGGACAACAGGCTTTCTGCACATTTGTCAACATCTTCCTGGCTTTCCAGTGCGATCAGTGCCTCATGTGCATTGTCACGAGCCCATTTGAAGTCTGTCCAGGAATCAGTTGTATAGTCTGCTTCCTTTTCTACAAGGGCATCTGCCTTCTCGATTGCTGCTTCCAGTGCAGAAGTATCAATTGTTGTTTCCGGCTCTTCCGCTTTTTCCAATGCCTCGATTGCTGCATTCAAGTGGTTCTTTGCTTCGTCAACCTCTGCCTGACTTGCATCCTCTTTTGCAAGAATGTCTTCTGCCTCGCCAAGCTCTGTCTGCATAGATGCCCAGCTGTCTGCTGTGTAGTCTGACTCGGTCAATGCCTTTGCCTTGTCTACTGCTGCCTGAAGCTCTGTCTTGTCTGCTGCTTCTTCACTGGCTTTTACGATGTTGTCCTCTGTTGCCTGGAAGCTAAAGGTGTAATCTTCGTATCCAAGTGCTCTTACGGTAATGGTCCAGTATCCGGTTCCGTCGTATCCTTCCGGAAGCTGGCAGCGAATGGAATCGGTCAGTCCAAGCTGGATTCCCATGGATTTATGCATCCAGTTGTCTGCTGCAAATTTGGTTCCGTAGGTTGCAAGTGCATTTGTATAGGTAGAATCATTTCCATAGTAGGTCCAGGTTACTGCCTGCATATTTGCACCGAGGTCACCATAGTCTCCTGTAATATCGACTCTCAAGAATTCACCATAGGTTCCGTCTGCCTCTTTTACAGTTGCTTCTGCTCCGCTTGCTACCTTCAGATCCTTATCCTTGATTCCGGATTCTGTTCCTTCAGATGCTCTTTCTCCAAAGCTGAAGCCTTCTGCTGTCTTTGTTGCTTCCTTCAGTCCATAGGTGTTTTCAGTTACATTTGCTGTTACGCTGTAAGATGCAAGATTAACTTCTCCGAATCCACCCTCCAGTGTCTCTCCGTTTTCAACTACACTGTAGCTTTCCTTCAGGGCTGCAAGATCTGCTGTCTTTACCTTTACCGGTACATATTTCAGTCCGGTTATTTCGTAATGATCTACTGCTACGCCGTTGATCATTGCAGGTGTTCCGCTGTTTCTGTCTGCTGCTGTAAAGGTTGCTGTCTCTCCGCCTACCAGTACAAGCTCTTCTTTGGAATTCCACTTGGAGATCTGATAGCTGTTTCCGTTTACATCGTAAAGGGTTGCCATGCACTGGAAGCTTCCTCTGTGCATTCCATGGTTAGTGGTTGCTCTGGTTACAGTATCAAAGGCTCCTGTATCGTATTCGCTATGAGAATCCTGTGTATCGGAGGAAGCTGTATTTCCTGCCTGATATACATCTTCATTTGCCCAATACTCCGCCCAGGTCATTCCAACGTATACATAGCTGTATTCGTCTGCCTCTTCTTCTCCCTTTGTATAGGTGAAGGTTAAAGGATTGCTGTAGCCGGTTGCTGTTACAACGACTGTATACTCGCCATCCTCTGCAAAGATTTCTGTGCTGCCGGATTTTGCATCTGTCTTCAGGGCACCTGTTGTGCTGTCAATAATGGAAACAGAACCTCTTCCGCTTGCAGAGTAGCTCTTTCCGTTTACGCTTACGCTTGTAATGTTCTTTAAGAAGTTCTTATATTCACTGTCTGTCACACCATCTTTTGCGACAAGAGAAACTCCTTCTTCATCGTACTGTGCAACATCTTCCTTGGTAGTAAGCTTACAGCTTGTGCTAATGTCTGCATAAGTACCGCTTTCATCTGTAATGTTCAGGGTATATGCTCCAGGCAATGCTTTTGTCCAGGTGATCTTCTTGCTGTCCAGATCAACTGTTCCTGCAAACTCTCCTGTGCTGTCCGTTATGGTAGCAGATGCCTTGTAGTCTTCCGGAAGGGTCAGGTCGATCTTTGCTTCTTTTGCTAAAATATCTGCATCTTCTACAGAAACACTTGCGTCATTTGTCTTAACCGGAACATAAGTATCTTCAATATCAAAGGTATAAATTCCGTTTGGTGTATAGTAGGTTACAGAATCAATGGTCTTGCCCATCATAGATGCATAGTGTGCTGAAGATGTAGGACTTCCATGTACGTTTGATGTAAATCCTGTGCACCATGCCAGCTCACTTACTCTCCAGATATTTTCCATGGTACGAAGACCATAGCTTGTTCCGTCAGTTGTAGTAATGACAACACCATTTACCTGAGCTGTCTCGCTTTCACCATATCCAAGGTCTGTAGAGGAAATATCAAGATCCAGCTGATAATCGCCGTATCCTGTGCTGGTGCTGAGGGAAGCTGTTGTTGTACTTTCCTTTGCTTCACCAGTTGCTTTTCCGAAAGAGAAACTTCCGTCTTCATTTACCGTAAGCTCTTTGTAGCTTGTCGGTGCATCACCCTCGATTACATAGTAGGAATAATCTCCGCTCTGGAAAAGGGCATCCTTTCCGTTCAGAGTTGTTGTTACAACCTGACCTCTTGCTGATGTTGTAATGGTAAGGGATGTGTCATCAGTTACCTGTGTATACTTGCTGAGGTCTACACCAGCCGGTACCTTTACTGCATAAACTGCACCGTTGATGGAAGAGCCTGTCTCATCCTCATGGTAGGAGCCTGCGGAAAGATTCCAGTTCTGTGGTTTTGACTTTGTTGCTGAGGTATAAGCATCTACTGATACATCATTGTTTACTTCATTCTCATAGAACTTATCATAAGGAATATTCATATATACATAGGTGCATTCCTCTTCTTTTTCAGCTTCTGCCAATGCTTCAACGGCTGCATTCAAAGTCTTTGCTGCGCTGTCAAGGGCCTCCTGACTTTCCTTTGCCTCCAAAGCACTCTTTGCATCTGTCAGTGCTGTCTGCATAGCGGACCAGCTCTCTGCTGTATAGTCTGACTCGGTAAGAGCTTCAGCTGCAGAGATTGCCTTCTCCAGCTCTGTTGTATCAAGTGCTGCCTCTTCTTCTGCTTCGGAAGCGGAGTGGATTGCCTCTAACAGTGCTTCCTTCACTGCGGTAGCCGTACGGGTCGCACCAGTTTCTGTATCATAAGCATTGATTGTATCTTCTGTTGCATCCTGGCCTATTAATTTCGTATAGACACCTTTTTTTCCGGAGGTTGCCTTTTTGAAATAGCTGTCATTTCCGGAATCATATCCTGTTGACTTGTTTACAACGATGTTGGATATTTTTCCGTCGGATACTGTCAACTCAACATTGACATCATAGTTGCTCCAATCATCTTCTTCGTCTTCGACTTCATCTCTTGTTGCAGTATGATCTGCACTCTTGTAAACTCCGTCCTTTGCAACTTTATCTCCTGTAACAGCGAAAGCAGTTGTAGGGAAAAGAGTTGCCACCATAGAGGCAGTTGCTGCCATTGAAACTACTTTTGTTACTAATTGCTTCTTTTTCACTTTGTCCTCCTTGAAAAATTAGTTTTTATAGAGTTAGTATCGTCTAACCTTTCCTTCTCAAAAAAGTTAGATTGTTCTAACCTTATGAGTTTAAAAAAAGTCAGGACAGCCTAACCTATGTTTGAAGTGAAATATTTTCTAAAACCCAGCTGCATTTTCTGCAGCCGGAATTTTATTCAATTGTATTGTCTCTTTCTTATACGCCAGCCCATTTTAAAAGCAGAACCAGAATTACCGCTTTTGCAATGGTAAACCAGATTTCATTGCCCTTTAAGGCTTTGATTCCTGTGTGGATGTTTTGCTTTGGACAAGTATCGATACATTTCTGACACTGGAAGCAGTCTCCCTCGACTCTTGGAGATCCTTCCTCCGGAAGTCCAATTCCGGATGGACACTTCTTTGTGCAAGCCTTGCAGCCCTTAATGCAATTTTCCCTGTCTCTGTGAAGAGCAAAGAAGGGAAGCACTGGAAGCAGGGAAAATACCGCTCCCATAGGGCAAAGGTTTCTACAGAAGAAACGCTCCTGAAGGCACATTCCGAAAAGAATTGCGAGAAACAAAACAAATCCAATCTGGTAACCCGCAAGCTGAAATCTTCCATTTCTTATCATAGAGAAAACATCCCATGGACTGCTTCCTCTGGCACTTTCATAAATGCCCTTAAAGCACATATAAATAATAACAACAAGTAAAATGTATTTTATCTTGTCAAGCACCGGCTGACATTTCTCCGGTATCTGTGGTGCTTTCTTTTTTAATTTTTTAAAGATAAAGCAATATACCGCGTGTACCCAGTCCCCAAGGGACCCAAAGGCACAGGCAAAGCCACAGAAGAATCGTCCGAAAAGGATGGTATAGACTCCCACCACCAAAAGAAGGGCAATGAAAGTGGTAATCTCTACGGATATACCAGACCCAAGCTGGGTAAAGATGTATTTTATCCCGGAAAATGCTGCATTGTAAGCTGATGGGATAAAGATAAAAAACAAGAGCTGGATGGCAAAGCGAACCCATACATGTATTTTCTTTAATGTCTTTTTGTTCATTTTACTTCGCCGCCTTTTCGATTGCTTCTATTGTTGCATTAATAATCGCATTTGAGCTGAAGGTTGCCCCGCTGACGACATCCACCTCTGTGCTCTGTGTGCTCACCATTTCTGTAATCACCTGCTTGGCCATGGAAAGATATGCCTCGTCCTCAAACTCTGCACTGATAACTTCAATCGATTCAATTGCTCCATTCTTTATGGTTACCTCTACGGTGACTGGGCCTCCAAAGCCTTCTGCCTCTCCCTGGTAGCTTCCATCTGCAAAAGCAGAGTTTTCTTCGGAAGTTTCTTCTTCCTCTAAATATTCTTTATTTGCAATGTAATTTTGAAGTTCTACCAGCTCTTCGTTCTTTGCTCTGACCTCCAAGACCTGATTGTAGCCTACCAGTATTCCGATAACCGCAACCAAACTAACAATTCTGACCCAAAACTCTCTCATTGCTCTGCCTCCGTGCTATCCGTACGCTTCGCATTTTCAAGAGCCAGCTTACAGCCTTCTATAATAGAGTTGGAAGAACAGGTTGCATTTGTTACTGCATCAATCTCTTCCGGAAGTCCCTTATTTATGATCTGTGTAATCACTCCTGTTTCGTTACTACTTCCGTTTGATGCCTTTAAAATATAGCGATTGTTTCCGGAATCACCATCTCCGGTTACATCCGTGATTCCTACAACGGCATCATTTCGTATAATCACATTCATGGAAAGATTGTAGCTTTCAAAGTCCTCATCCTCATCCGGATTGCAAACTACTGTAACCGGATAGATCCCGTCGATATAAATTGTATCCGGATCTTCTTCGTTCTCCTTTTTCTCAAGTTTGAGCATTGCCTCCTGAAGATTGGATTTTGCAGTGTCTACACTTTGCTGAGATTCCGAATTCAAGGCCTCTTCGGCTTCTTCCAGTCTCAGCTTGAAAACTGCCCAGCTTGCTTCTGTGTACTCTTCTTCCACAAGTGCTGTTGCCTCTTCCATGGTTTTGTTCAGTTCACTGTAATCAATCACCTCAGTGATGTCTTCTCCGTTGGTTACCTTTTCCGCCTGCTTTAAGGCTTCCTTGATTGCTTCCAGCAAGCCTTTTGAGCTGTAGGTTGCTCCGGAAACAGTATCTACCTCTGTGCTTTGGGTCTTTATTACATTTTTTACAACGGACATTGCACGATTGAAGAAGGCTGCATCATCCTGATTTTCTGTAATGACAATCGCCTTGATCGTATTTTCCTGAATTG
The DNA here is from genome assembly GCA_963624695.1 of bacterium. Classification (GTDB taxonomy): domain Bacteria; phylum Bacillota; class Clostridia; order Lachnospirales; family Lachnospiraceae; genus Alectryocaccobium. The sequence continues at coordinate 6,725 of CAVFRH010000054.1, read as the reverse complement.
CAACCGCAAGCTTTATTTCTCCGCTATATCCTTCAGCGCTTCCATAATAGATTCCTTCATTGTAAGGGAATCGTCCGGAAAGATCCTCACTGGCATCTGTATTGCCCTGGCTGCTGTCTGTGGTGCTGTCCTGCTTGCTGGAATCCTCCTGCTGGGTACTCTGCGTAGAGTCCACTGCCGCCTGACTTAAAGCATTTCGAACTGCCTGGATAATTCCAACTGAACTGTAAGTTGCTCCGGAAACAGTATCTACATTCGTGCTTTGGCTTGCTACGATACGATCGAAAATAGAAGAAGCCTTGGAAATATATTCTGCTCCGTCATTGCTCTCTACCAGCTGCACAGATGCAATCTTTCCGCCGCTGATCTCTACCTGTACCTTTAAAGTTCCGCCAAATCCGGTTCCTGTTCCGTAATAGGTGCCATCCTTGTAAGCCGATGCATCCTCTACAGCTGTAAGAGTCGTTGAACTTCCTGCTGCAGCCGTTCCACCGGACTGGGATGCTCCTGTTTCTCCAGAATCCTTTTCTCCTGTCAAAGCATTTTTGACTGCACTGATGATTCCGTTGGAGCTAAAGGTTGCTCCGCTGATGGTGTCTACATCCAGAGACTGATGATTTATAATGTTGTCAATTACCTTCTTGGCTCTGTTAAAAAATTCGGCATCATCTGCACTGCTTAAAATGTCAATGGATGTGATCTGTTTGTCCTTGATCTGAACGGATACCGTAATAGAACCATTGTATCCGGTTCCGGTTCCCTGATATATTCCGTCTGCCAGATCAAAAGACCCTTTTGTAATTTCTGTTTCCTCTTCTGTGGCTTCTGTTTTCTTGGTTAAAACAATTGGAGACCCACTTTCCTGTGAGCTTTCACTTGTTTCATCTGCCTGTGCCTCTACTACAGTCGGTGCTGTATATCCGCTTAAGGATGATGCCGCGCAGCCTGCAACCAATGCAATGGAAAGAGCCGGTGCAAATGCCTTTATCTTCTTTCCGTAATCCTTCATTTCCAGTCTTCTCCTTTTCAGTCCAGGTTTACTTGCTGATAACCTCTACCGTTCTTTCAGAGCTGAAACAGTCCTGTATGCCTTCTGTTACATATATTGTTCCGTCCTGTGTGATCAGAACGGCGTCAAACTCGTCGCTGTGATTTCTCCAATACTCTTCTGCCTTGTCCTTTCCCATAATGAAAAGAGATGTGGAAAGGCCGTCTGCCAGGGTTCCGTCTGTACTGACAATGGTAACGGAGGTCAGTCCGCTATCTGCAGGGTACCCTGTCTTTGGATCTATGATGTGATGGTAGGTTTTTCCATCTTCTTCAAAATATCTTTCGTAGCCGCCGGAAGTAATTACCGCTTTGTCGCTGATACTCAAAACTCCCACATAATCATCCAGATTGTCCGGGTCCTGAATGGCTACTCTCCAGTCGCTTCCGTCTGTCTTTGATTTATAAGCCTGTACATTTCCGCCAAGATTAACCAGTCCGCTGGTAAGGTTGTATTCCCGAAAAATGTCCATAATGCGGGCGGATGTGTATCCCTTTGCAATACCGCCAAGGTCGATCTTCATTTCATCCATGTCGAAGGAAATGGTCCTGCTTGAACTGTCGTAATTGATCAGGGATGCATCTGTCAGCTTCAAAGCCGCTGAAAGAACATCATCTGATGGAACCTTGTAGTCCTGTGTTGTAAAGCCCCATGCTTCCATAACCGGATAGATCGCAATATCGAAGGCCCCGTCTGTGTCTTCGTAAAGCTCCAGAGATCTTTCTACCAGATATCCTGACTCCTCAGAAAGTTCTCCTCCCCCGTTTGCATTTACCTTTGCAATGTCGCTATCTTCATCTCCGACAGAAAAAAGAGCATCCAGTCTCTCTATTTCTGCAGCTGCTGCATCCACTGCCTCCTCTGCATCTTCTCCATAAGCGGTTACCGTCATATAGGTATCCATGGCAAATACATCTCTGCTGGCCGAATCAGACTGTGAGCTCTCTGTGTTGCTTTCCTCTCCGGAATCCTCTATGCTACTTTCTTCACTGCTGCTGACAGCAGAGCTGCTCTCTTCTGTTTCACTTGACTGACTGCTCTGAGACTGAGCCTTCGTTGATGAAGCTGTAGAAGAACAACCTGCAAATAAAACTACAGCCAGTATACAGCCGCAAATCCATAAATTCTTTGGTCTCATACTTCTCCCTTCGTTAGCCCTCTCTAATTAGTCGCCTCTAATTAGCTTTTGCTAACTCTCATCATTCTAGTTACTTCTGTAACATATGTCAATTCCCAAATTTGTTTTTTGTTATTTTAGACAAAAAAAACTTCTACGAGGAATTCCCCATAGAAGTTTTTGTCATTTTTTACCTTTTTTTAGAAAAGGTATGGTTTCTCCCAAAGATTCAGTTTTGTTCCGATTCCAAGCTCTTTTGCCTTTTCATAGCACTTCTTGCCCCAGGCAACATCTTCTACCGGCATGCCGCCAACGGAGTAGATAATGATCTCGTCATCACTCTTTCTTCCTTCTGCTTTTCCGGAAAGGATTGCACCAAGGTTTACAATCTTATCCTTTGACAGCTTTCCTTCATGAACCAGATCCATCCATAAAGATCCCGGGATGTAAATCTGGTTGTAGGTTGGGTATGGATACTCCTCTGCCCATGCTTCGTAAAGCTTAATGTTGTCGCAAACCAGCTTTGCTTTTCCGCTACATACAAACTCATCTGTAAAGTCACCGGATCCCGGAATACAGAACAGTGCGCCCGGTTTGATCCAGGACTCGTCAATGAAAGGATATGTGCTTCTGTCCATGCCCTGGCTTGTAGAGGTTGCAAAACTTAAGATATCAGAATCACGTACACACTCCTCTACGCTGTCTACCACCTGAATGGTTGTAAACTGCGGCAGATGCTCCTTTACGAAGGAAATGCATCTTTCAATCGAAGCTTTTCCACGGCCTTTGATCTTTAAGGTATCAAGAGTTGGTCTTAATGCTGCAAAGGTCTCGATTGCTGTCATGTTAATAACACCAGGTCCTACAACACCCAGAACTTTTGCATTCTTCACTGCCAGATGCTTTACACCAACTCCCGGGATTCCTGCAGTACGATAAGCAGACAGAAGGTTTGCAGACATTAAGGAAAGAGGTGCACCTGTCTCTTTGTCATTCAGCATTACCATAAGAATGGATCTTGGAAGTCCTTTTTCCTTGTTGGCAATGTTGGATCCATACCATTTCATACCTGCCATGTCAGTTGCTCCGCCTACGTAAGCCGGCATTGCCATAAATCTTCGATCCGGACCTGCCTTCGGCATATTTGGGAAAGGAGGATTCTCCGGGAAGGTGATCATTGTTCCATGGGAATTGGCATTTTCACCACCCATCAGGTAGTCGCCCTTATCCATGGTGATCAGAAGTTCTTCCATGCAATCGGTACAGGCAATGACATCATTAACACCTGCCTTGATCATATCCGGCTCACTTAAATACAATAAATCCAGTTTTGTATCACTCATAACGTTCTCCTTTTCTATCTTATAAATTTAATATTGTTTACTTTCCTCTATGATTTTCTGCATAAAGCTCATTTTCCATTGCCATAACCTCTTTAATCGGGTAAGGCTTGAACAAAGGTCTCTTTACCTTTACCTTGATCCAGATCAGGGAATAAACTGCAAGAATCACAAACACAATTCCATCTACTTTATAGAGAGACAGCTTTACAGCAGGATCTGTATCGATATTGTAGATCATAAAAATGGTTCCAACGATTCCAAGGATCGGAATCAAAGGACCGCCCGGCGTCCGAAAATTTCTGGGTGCATGAGGCATCCTCTTTCGCAAAAGCAGCACATTGATATTGGAAATAATGTAGCTGACCATCCAAAGCACAGCCAATACGGAAATCATGTAGGAAATGGAATCCGTAGATGCAAGACCTGCCACATTCAAAATAATGTAAACGGCTGCCTCCAATATGATGCCTACGTAAGGTGCATTTTTCTTGTTTGTTTTCTGGAAAAATTCCGGAAGCAAACCTACTTTAGACATTCCCATCAGGATATTTGGAAGGGAATTCATAATGGTATTTACGGAACTTACCGTTGCCAGAATGGTAATCACAAACATCCAGTATTTTCCAAGCGGTCCCAGCAGGAGCTGTCCCAAGAGGATATGCGGTGTCGTACTTTCCGCAAGTGTTCCCCACTCGGTATAATTTTTAAATCCAAATGTCAAAAGGATTTGCATTCCAAGAATAATAACCATGCTGATGATCATTCCACAAGGGATATCTCTTTTCGGATTTTTGCAGCTCTTTGTCAAGGGAATGACATATTCTCCTCCTACAAAAAGGAAGAAAGCCAAGCCGCAAAGTCCGGTCACGCTCTTAAGATCACCTGCCAGAACTGCCGGCTGATTTACAATTTCACCGCTACCAATTCCAAGCGTTCCCATCACGCCCATAATGATCATGGAAATGATCAGGGCATATGCAACGAAATCCTGTACCTTAATGAAAATATCCACTCCGTTCAGGTTTGTGATCATAAGTAAGATTACCAGCACTAAAGTGAAGACCCATCCCGGAACCGATGCACAAGGAACCAGCTGCGACAGGGTATTTCCAAACATTGCTCCCTCAACGGAACCTGCCAGCGTATTGCAAAGAGCATATCCTCCTACCATGCAAATGATAGTAAGAAAGGGTCCTACACAGGCCAGTGAAAACTGTGCCAGTCCTCCTGTCAGATTTGGCATCAGGGAATTCAGCTCTGCAATGGAAAGCAAGGTGAAAATGTTTACCGCACAGGCAATAATCATTGTAATCACAAAGCTGACGCCTATGCTGCTAACACCCATTCCAAGGGACAAAAGACAGGTTGATGCAACTACAAGTCCGACGCCGGTTGCAATAACGCTTCCAAGCCCGATCTTTTTTTCACTCATAATATCTCCTCCTCTCTGTTTGCTTTAAAGTTCTCCTTCTACCAGTGCGTCGGTTCCCTCCTCTCCGGTTCGAACCCGGATGGCATTGGTGATGGGAGAAACAAAGATTTTTCCATCGCCGATATGTCCTGTATAAAGAAGTTTTTCTACGAAATCCAAAAAGTCATCTACTTTTCTGGTTGGAAGCACTACCATGACCACCTGCTTGCTTAAAAGCTGGGGTACTGTTTTTTTCTCAGCTTCGTATTCCTTTGTTCCAAGCTGAACGCCGCAACCCTTTGCATCGAAAATCGTCATGCCGGTAATTCCGAAATCTCCCAGTTTACTGGTAAGCTCCGATACCTTCGCTTCGTTTGTAATGATTTCCACTCTCGATAATTCTTCAATTGATACTTTCATGCTGCCGCCTCCTTACTTACCGGAACCGATAATCGCTTCCATCTCAATTTCTACAAACTGTGTCGGTCTGTTCAGTCTCGCAATTTCAACCATTGTGTTTAAGGGTTTGATATCATGGAAGAATTCCGAATATGCTTCGCAAATTTTTCCTCCCTGGGTAATGTCTGTGGTGTAGATAAATACACTGAACACATCCTCTTTTTTTGCCCCTGCCTGTTCCAGAAGCTTAATCTGCTTTTCCAGTACATATTTTGTCTGCTGATATCCATCTTCTCCGTATACTGTTCCATCCGGCTGTACGGAGGTAGTTCCACCGATTTTCACATAAGGTCCGATCTTAACCATTCTGGAATATCCAACCTTTTCTTCCAACGGAGCGCCTGAACTAAAGTTTTCTCTTTTTAATTCCATAATCTTTCCTCCTCTGAACCAAAAGAAAAAAGCGAAGACATTCATTTAATGAACGCCTTCGCTCTTTCGTCTCTTTCTTATGCGGACAATATAGCACAGGTAAAACTGTCTGAAAATCAGAAAAAAACTTTAGCACTTTAACCAAAAGGTTGAAATATCTTTTGACATTTTAAAATTTAAAGCTATAATATCTATCAAATGCAAGGACGCACTTTTTCGGTGCGTCCTTTTTTCTTTGCAAAACTTACGGAGGATTTCATGAATCAAAGACAGTTAAAGTATTTTCTTGAAGTTTACAATCAGAAATGCATAAGCAGTGCCGCAAGAAGTCTGTATATCTCTCCTCAGGGGCTGAGTAAAACCATTGCTTCTTTGGAGGATGAGCTGAAGGTTTCGCTCTTTGTTCACAGCCACAATCGCATTACTCCCACAAAGTATGCTGTTCAGCTTGCGGCACATGCCAAAAACATACTGGATGAATATGAACTTATTTCCAATAAGCTCTTCCTTACGCAAAATCCTTTCAAAATGCTTACAATTTACTGCTCTTACGATGTACCACAGCTGATCCCTGCTGACTTTTTTTACCACTTTCACAAAGAATATCCGGAGATCAAGCTGCGGCTACGAGAATATCCGGACAACGAAATTCTCTCTTCCATGGAAAATGGCAGTACGGAACTTTCCATCTTTCCTGGCCCCTTTGACACCGAAAAGATGAATGGAGACCTGCTTTTTTGCGAACCCTTCTGTCTTGTGGTAAATAAAGAACATCCTCTGGCAAAAAAGAAGTATATTTCCATGTCGGAGATCAAGGATGAAGCTTTGGTGGTAAAGGATATGTCCAGTCAGACCAGCCTGCATCAGATTCAGGATCTTCTAAAAGAAGGAATCGATGTCAACATCATGCTTGAAGTATCTGATGCCCACTTGATCCATCAAATGGCAGAAAACAACTATGCCATTGGCATGTCC
>CAVFRH010000053.1:0-2860 GCA_963624695.1 bacterium | reverse complement strand
ATCCAATGAAGGCCGGCTTGTGTCCGGAACCGCCACCGGTTATGACACCAACCTTTCCTTCCGGTATATTTTTTGCTTTTACTACTCTTGGATTTTCAGTTGCCTCTACAATATCTGAATGTGCTTTTAAAAAGCCCTTGAGCATTTCATCTACGATGTCATCCGGATTGTTTAAAATTCGCTGCATAATTTTTTAAATCCTCCTATTTTCTATTTACTGGATCGTAAATCCGCCGTCTACCAGCAGATTGTGTCCTGTAATCATTCCGGCGCCCTTACTGCAAAGGAAGGCGATTACTGATGCTATCTCCTCTGGTTCTGCAAATCGCTCTGCCGGGATTGTTTTCTTAAATTCATCTCCTACCGGACCGTCCCATGCCTTATGTCCAAGTGCAGTAAGTACTACGGTAGGTGCCACAGAATTTACACGGATTCCGTATTTTCCCCATTCTTTTGCCATAACCTTTGTCATGGCTATGATTCCTCCCTTTGCTGCACAGTATGCTACATGCTTGTCTAAGGCAATTACTCCGGCCTGGGAAGCCATATTTACAATGCTTCCGTTTACTTTGTTATCAATCATGTATTTTCCTACTGCCTGTGCCATAAAGAAGCAAGCAGAAAGGTTAATATTTATGGTACGATTCCAGTCATCTGCACTGATGGTTTCTGCATTTTCCAAAGCTACAATTCCGGCGCAGTTGATCAGCATATCGATCTGACCAAATGCTTTTACTCCTGCGTCGATTACTTTTGCAGGATAGTCCGGATCACAGACATTTCCTATGACTCCAATGGTATTTTCTCCAATCTGGGCTGCGATTTCATCCAACTTCGGATTTAAATCTGCCAATACCAGCTTTACACCTTTTGCATGAAAGAACTTTGCTGTCTCATTTCCGATTCCTGCTGCACCGCCAGTAATAATTGCTGTCTTTCCTTCCAAAGAATATTCTAAGTCAACGCCTTCATAAGGTAACATTTCTATAAACCTCCCTGTTGTAAAAAAATTTGGAAAGGCAGACGAATTTATTTCTTCCTCCGCCTTTCCATACTAGTCCCTAATCTGTAAAATTTTACAAGTTACTATTTAATAGGAAATGAATCAATATTTATTCTGATAATCTGCATAGTTGTCCGGTGTGATCATCTCGAATGGAATCCATACCTCAGCTTCGAACTCTTCACCATTTACACATTTTACTGCTGTCTCAAGAGCGCCTTCAATCTGGCCTTCTGCATTCTGGAAGTCAGATGCGATCATCTTGCCGCTTTCTACTGCAGAAACTGCATCTGTAATACCGTCGATACCAATACATGGAATGTCTTTTCCCTCTGCCTCGATTGCTTCTCTTGCTCCAAGTGCCATTTCATCGTTTTCTGCTACTACTGCATCGATCTCATCACCGTAGGTAGTAAGCCAGGTTTCCATTAAGGACATTGCCTCAGAACGAGACCAGTTTGCTGTATTTTGTGCAAGGATCTTAATGTTCGGATAGTCAGCAAGGACATTTTCAATTCCTTCGATACGCTGAAGCTGTGCAGACTGTCCCATCGGTCCTTCCAGAACTACAATGTTGAATTCATCCTCACCAATATAGTCGATCATGTAATTCATAATGTCTTCTCCGGCACTAACGTCCTGAGAGCCTACATATGCAGTCAGATTGTCATTGTTTACCATTGTATTTACACCAATGATCGGGATTCCTGCCTCTACTGCAGCATCTACACATGCAGAGCATGCATCTGCATCCTGTGGATTCAGGATAATGGCATCTACTCCATCTGCGATCATAGTCTCTACCTGGGAAAGCTGAGTTGAAGCATCATTGTTTCCGTCATAAGAGGTATAGGTAACACCGTTTGCCTCTGCCCATTTCTTTGCAGCATTGTCCATTCTCATACAGAACTCTGTCTGCAGAGTGTAGTAGGTTGCTCCAATGGATAAACCTTCTGCTCCACTAGTTGTGCTTTCAGAGCTTGCGGAAGATGCTGAAGACTCAGAAGCTGCTTCGCTACTTGCTGAAGATGTACTTGCTGCAGAAGATGCGCTTGCTGAGCTTGAGCTTGAGGATCCACCACATGCTGCAAGTGAAACTGCCATACCCGCTGTTAAAACTCCTGCTACCACTCTTTTCATGTTCTTTCTCATATATTTTTCCTCCTTAATAATGTACAAAATTATTTTTCCTTTATCAGTCTGAGCTGAGACCATCCAACATAACAGCACCGATTACTACGAAGCCCTTTACAAGCATCTGGTAGTATGCATTTACTCCAAGCATATCCAGTCCGGTAGAAAGAACCTGCATAATCAAAATACCTACGATGGTTCCCCAAAGACGTCCTTTTCCTCCTGCAAGGCTTGTTCCACCGATTACAACTGCTGCGATGGCATTGGTTTCATATCCATCACCAGTTGATGTAACACCTGATGTAACACGGGCTGTCATAACGATTCCAGCCAGTGCAGAAAGAATACCAGCAATCACGTAAACAGAACAGATAATCTTTTTGGTGTTAATGCCGGAAACATGTGCTGCATTGCAATTTCCGCCAACTGCATATACATATCTTCCATAACGTGTCTTGTATAAAAGAACGAAGCAGACAATCAAAACAATGATCATGATCAGACATGGGATTGGTAAAAATCCTAAGCTTCCTCCACCAATTGCCTTAAATGAATCAGAAAGATTTGGGATTGGTTTTGCATCTGTCAAAAGAAACTTCAGACCATCTGCCACGCTCATGGCACCTAATGTTCCAACAAAGGCCGGTACTTTTAAGTAAGCAATACAAACTCCGTTAAAGATACCAAACGCAACACCAACCAAAAGTCCGATCAGTACTGCCA
>CAVFRH010000052.1:0-7512 GCA_963624695.1 bacterium | reverse complement strand
CAATGATATTGCAGCTCTTTATGACTGGGATATGGAAGTAAATACAACGGATCCGAAATTCTTTAAATGGACACAGTGGATTTTTGTTCAGATGTTCAAAAAGGGTCTGGCTTACGAGAAGGAATTCCCAATCAACTGGTGTCCTTCCTGCAAAACAGGACTTGCAAACGAAGAGGTTGTAAACGGAAAATGTGAGCGTTGCGGAGCAGAAGTTACTAAGAAAAATCTTCGCCAGTGGATGCTTAAGATTACAGCTTATGCAGAAAGACTGTTGAATGACCTGGATAAGCTTGACTGGCCGGAAAAAGTAAAGAAGATGCAGTCAGACTGGATCGGAAAATCCTATGGTGCTGAGGTCGATTTCCCGATTGACGGAAGAGACGAAAAGATTACGGTTTACACTACAAGACCGGATACCCTTCATGGCGCTACATTTATGGTCCTTTCTCCGGAGCATGCTTTGGCAGCAAGTCTTGCAACAGATGAAACCAGAGAAGCAGTAGAAAAATATATCTACGATTCTTCTATGAAATCAAATGTAGACCGTCTGCAGGCAAAGGAAAAGACAGGGGTGTTTACCGGATCTTATGCAATTAACCCATTAAATGGAAACAAAACACCTATTTGGCTTTCAGATTATGTATTGGCAGATTATGGTACAGGCGCAATTATGTGTGTACCGGCTCACGATGATCGAGATTTTGAATTTGCAAAGAAGTTTGACCTTCCAATCGTTCAGGTTATTGCAAAAGACGGAAAAGAGATTAATCCGTTAAATGAGGCATATACAGACGCAAACGGCATAGTGATCAATTCCGGTGACTGGAATGGCTATGAATCAGCTGTTTTGAAGAAAGAGGCTCCGGAAATCATTGAAAAAATGGGAATCGGACGAAAAACAGTAAATTACAAGTTGCGTGACTGGGTATTTTCACGTCAGCGTTACTGGGGAGAGCCAATTCCGATTATCCATTGTCCAAAGTGCGGCAATGTTCCTGTACCGGAAGAAGAACTTCCACTGATGCTTCCTGAGGTAGAAAGCTATCAGCCTACCGGAACGGGAGAATCTCCTTTGGCAGCAATTGAAGAGTGGGTAAACTGCAAGTGTCCGGTCTGCGGTGCGGACTCCAAACGTGAAACAAATACCATGCCTCAGTGGGCAGGATCTTCCTGGTATTTCCTGCGTTATGTGGACAATAAAAATGACGATGAGCTTGTTTCAAAAGAAAAAGCAGAGAAGTATCTGCCTGTAGATATGTATATCGGTGGAGTAGAGCACGCAGTGCTTCATCTTCTTTATTCCAGATTTTATACAAAGTTCTTATATGATATCGGAGTGGTTAATTTTGAGGAGCCGTTCACAAAGCTCTTTAACCAGGGAATGATCAACGGAAAAAATGGTATAAAGATGAGCAAATCCAAGGGAAATGTAGTTTCTCCGGATGAACTGGTAAATGACTATGGTTGTGATTCCCTTCGAATCTATGAGCTTTTCGTAGGTCCGCCGGAATTAGATGCCGAATGGGATGACAGAGGTATAGACGGTGTAAACCGTTTCTTGAAGAGATTCTGGGGTCTGGCGCTTGACAGCCTTGAGGCAAATGTCAAAGAGACAGAGGAAATGGTTAAGGTCAGAAACAGACTGGTTCACGATATAACCCAAAGATTTGAGGCATTCAGCTTAAATACAGTTGTTTCCGCATTCATGGAATACAACAATAAGCTGCTGGAGATTGCAAAGAAGGAAGGCGGAGTAGACAGGGAAACCATAGAGACCTTTACAAAGCTTCTTGCACCGTTTGCACCTCATACAGCAGAGGAAATCTGGGAGAGATACGGACACGAAGACAGTGTATTCCATGCAGGATGGCCTAGCTACGATGAGACCAAGCTGCATGATGACGAGATTCAGGTTCCGGTGCAGATTAACGGCAAGACAAAGGCTGTTATAGCAATCGCTAGAGAAATCAGTAAGGAAGATGCACTTGCAGCAGGTAAAAAAGCAATAGAAGATAAGATTACCGGAAATATTGTAAAAGAAATATATGTTCCCGGAAAAATCATTAATTTTGTTCAAAAATAAAAGTATCCAGATTATCTCAATAACTAGAGATAATCTGGATTTTTTAATGGAATTTGACTTGACAGCATTTTTTTATGGTGCTATGGTACTTATGGAAATCAAAAAAGAAACCGTTGATGCGGAGATAACGTTGGTGATGCTCATACAGAGAGTTCGGGTTGCTGAGAACCGAGCAGAAAACAAGCCTTCAAATGGACCGCTGAGGGCGCAGTCAAAGGCTTTGCTGAGTATTCTGCGACGTAAGGCATACGTTACTTGCCGGGGATATGATGGTATCTCATAGAGAGTGTGAAGTTCACAAATCAAGGTGGCACCGCGGGTAAAGTTTATTCGTCCTTGACAATACAAGTGTATTGTCAGGGACTTTTTTGTTTCAAAAGAAATTTAAACGGAAGATCACAATATTTGAAAATGTATTAGTTTTACCTCGCACAAGAGAGGAAAGGTATTTTAAGGAGGCTATTATGATAAGACCTGCATTAAGTGAAATTAAAGAATATGCAGCGACAGGAAAGTACAAAGTATTGCCTGTAAGCTGTGAAATCCTTTCGGACAGTTTGACACCGATTGAGGCAGTAAGAATATTGAAAAATGTATCAACTCACTGCTATTTACTGGAATCTGCTGCAGAGCACAACACATGGGGGCGTTATACATTTTTAGGATATGATCCGAAACTGGAAATTACATGCATTGACGGAAAAATGAAAATCGGAGATCTGGAACTAGAAACAAATGATCCGGCTTCTTATATTCGAAAGATCCTGGCTGAATATACAACACCGACCTTTGATTATCTTCCAAGCTTTACCGGAGGTCTGGTAGGATATTTTTCGTACGACTTTCTCGCCTACAGTGAACCGGCTGTGAAGGTAAAGGTAGAGGATAGCGATGAATTTAAAGATATCGATCTGATGCTTTTTGACAAGGTAATCGTTTTTGATAACTTTGCACAGAAGCTGATTCTTATTGTAAATATGTCTCTGGAAGATCCGGAAACGGGATACAACAAAGCTGTTTTTGAACTGAAAAATATGGCCAGCCTTTTAAAAAACGGAAAGAAAAAAACGGAAAAACCAGGACATCTCCTTGGAAAAGCAACTCCGCTTTTTGATGAAAAACAGTATTGCGAAATGGTGGAAAAAGCAAAGCATTACATCATAGAAGGAGATATTTTCCAGGTGGTGCTTTCCAACCGAATGAGTGCTCCTTATGAGGGAAGTCTTTTTAATGCCTACAGAATCCTTCGAACCATTAACCCATCCCCTTATATGTTTTATTTTTCAGGAACGGATGTAGAAGTTGCAGGGGCTTCACCGGAGACTCTGGTAAAGTTGTCAGATGGGGTGCTGCATACATTTCCTTTGGCTGGAACAAGACCGAGAGGAAAAAATCCAAAAGAGGATGCACAGCTGGAAGAAAGCCTTCTGCACGACGAAAAGGAACTGGCAGAGCACAATATGTTAGTTGACCTTGGACGAAATGATTTGGGAAGAGTCAGTAAGTTTGGAAGTGTAGAGGTTGAAAAGCTACATAGCATAGAGCGTTTTTCACACGTAATGCACATTGGATCTGTTGTAAGAGGAGAAGTTAAAGAAGAGTGTGATGCCTTAGATGCAATCAGCTCAGTGCTTCCTGCCGGAACTCTTTCTGGAGCACCCAAAATCAGGGCTTGTCAGATCATAGGAGAACTGGAAAACAACAAAAGAGGCATCTACGGAGGAGCAATCGGTTACATTGGATTTAATGGAGACATGGATACCTGCATTGCCATTCGAATTGCTTACAAGAAAAATGGCAAGGTATTCGTAAGAAGCGGTGCTGGAATTGTAGCAGACTCCGTACCGGAAAATGAATATAGAGAATGTATTAACAAAGCAGCTGCAGTGGTAAATGCACTTGAGAAGGCGGAGGGACTTGAGAATGATATTATTGATTGATAATTACGACAGCTTTTCTTATAATCTCTATCAGCTTATTGGAGAAATTAATCCGGATATCAAAGTTATACGAAACGATGAAATGACAGTGGAGGAAATCGAAAAGCTTGCACCGGATCACATTATTATTTCACCGGGACCGGGAAGACCAGAGGATGCAGGAATTATTATCGAGGCAGCAAAAAGCGTCTGTCAGAAGATTCCTACTCTTGGAGTCTGCCTTGGACATCAGGCAATTTGTGCAGCATATGGTGCTACAGTAACCTATGCTAAGAAGCTGATGCATGGAAAACAGTCCAGCGTAACATTGGACAATAGCTGCAAGCTGTTTCAAAATTGTCCCAAAAGTACGTTGGTAGCAAGATACCATTCTTTGGCAGCAGATCCACAAACAATTCCGGAGTGTCTTCAGGTAACAGCCCTTACACAGGATGGTGAGATTATGGGGATAAAGCATAAGGAATATCCGATTTACGGAGTACAATTCCATCCGGAATCGATTATGACACCACTTGGAAAACAGATGCTGAAGGACTTTATTTCACTGCGGAGGGATGAAAAATGATTAAAGAAGCAATTGTGAAAATCGTAAATAAAGAAGATCTCACTTACGAGGAAGCCTATACAGTTATGAACGAAATCATGAGTGGTGAGACGACACCAACTCAAAATGCTGCATTTTTAGCTGCATTGTCTACAAAGAGTGCAAAAGCAGAAACGATTGATGAAATTTCCGGCTGTGCCAAGGCAATGAGGGAACATGCAGAAAAGGTAAACCATGGTATGGATGTCATGGAAATTGTAGGAACCGGTGGGGATGGAGCACACAGCATTAATATTTCTACGACAGCGGCGGTTATTACAGCTGCGGCCGGTGTAAAGGTAGCAAAACACGGAAACAGAGCAGCCTCTTCCAAGTGCGGTACAGCAGATTGCCTGGAAGCCTTGGGTGTGAATATATCTGTAGATCCTCAAAAGGCGGTAGAACTTTTGAAAAAAGCAGGAATCTGTTTTCTGTTTGCACAAAGATATCACAGCTCCATGAAATATGTAGGAGCTATTCGAAAAGAGCTGGGATTTCGTACGGTATTTAACATTTTAGGTCCTTTAACCAATCCGGCAAATCCGTCCTATATGCTCCTTGGGGTTTACGACGGATATCTTTGCGAGCCTCTTGCAAAGGTTCTTATGAAGATTGGTGTAAAAAATGGAATGGTCGTTTACGGAACCGATAAGTTAGATGAAATTTCTCTGAGTGCACCTACAAAGGTATGTGAATTCGCAAATGGTGAGATACAAACATACGAGATTAAGCCGGAGGATTTTGGTTTGGAACGATGCCGGAAGGAAGACCTTGCAGGGGGAGAGCCGGAAGAAAATGCCCGCATTACCAGAGATATTTTAAGCGGAAAAGAACAGGGACATAAGCGAAATGCCGTTTTAATGAATGCAGGTGCGGCTCTGTATATTGCAGGAAAGGCAGACAGCATGCAGAACGGAATCAAGCTGGCAGCAGAGATGATTGATAGTGGAAAAGCAATTGAAACACTGGAGGCATTCATAAAGGAGAGCAATGCATGAACATACTGGATCAGCTGGCTGATTATGCGAGAAAAAGAGTCGAGGAGGATAAGAAAAAGGTTCCTTTTGAAAAGATAAAGGAAGAAGCATTCCAAATAACAAGAGAAAAAGACCTTTTTTTTAAAGCCTTGAAAAAACCTGAGTTGAGCTTTATCTGCGAAGTAAAGAAGGCATCACCATCGAAAGGCATCATAGCAGAGGAATTTCCATATATAGAGATTGCCAGGGAATATGAAACGGCCGGAGCAGATTGTGTTTCATGTCTGACAGAGCCCAAGTGGTTTCTGGGATCAGATCAGATTTTTAAAGAGATAAGGCAAACAATCAAAACTCCCATGATTCGCAAGGACTTTACCGTAGACGAATATCAGATTTACCAGGCAAGGGCTATGGGAGCAGATGCGGTACTTCTGATCTGTGCAATTCTGGATCAGAAAACAATTGAAAGATATCTGGATCTATGCAGAAATCTGGGATTGAGTGCCCTGGTAGAAGCACATGATGAAAAAGAAATCGCAGCTGCAGTGGCTGCAGGAGCAAGGATTATCGGTGTAAATAATCGGAATTTAAAGGATTTTTCCGTAAACTTTTCAAATGCAGCAAGGCTTCGGGATAAGATACCGGCATCATGCATTTATGTTGCAGAAAGCGGAGTGAAACAGCCGGAGGATGTAAAATGCATTCGGCAGATCGGAGCAGATGCAGTGCTTATGGGTGAGGTTCTGATGCGTGCAGCAGATAAAAAAGAAATGCTGGATGCAATGAGGAATAACAAATGACAAGAATCAAGATTTGCGGCATATGCCGGGAAGAGGACACGGTGTATATAAATGAGGCAAAGCCGGATTATTTCGGTATGATCATAGATTTCCCAAAGTCTCACAGGAATCTTTCACCCGTGCAGGCGGAAAAAATCAGAAGTCTTGTTGAAAAAGATATTCCGGCTGTCGGTGTTTTTGTAAATGATGATCCGAAAAAAATAGAAGAACTTTTAAATAAGAAAGTCATAGATATTGCCCAGCTTCACGGAAATGAAAGTGATGAGCAGATCCTTCAGATCAAAGAAAATACAGGAAAGCCGGTTTGGAAGGCATTTAAGGTAAGAACAAAGGAAGACGCAGAAAAAGCAATGGCCAGCCCGGCAGATCTTATATTGCTGGACAATGGATATGGAACAGGAGAGTGTTTTGACTGGAAGCTTATTGAAAATGTGAACCGGAAATTTGCTCTTGCAGGCGGCATTGATTGCGAGAATATAAGAAAAGCAATCAAAGAAGTAAATCCTTATCTGATAGATCTCTCTTCCGGAGTGGAAACAGATAAAAAGAAGGACTTAGAAAAAATAAAAGCTGCGGTAAAGGCAGCTCATGAATTTGAAAGGAGATAAGATGTCAAAAGGACGTTTTGGTATTCATGGAGGACAATATATTCCGGAGACCCTTATGAATGCTGTAATTGAATTGGAAGAAGCATATGAACACTATAAAAATGATCCGGAATTTAATGCTGAATTAACAAAAATGTACAATGAATATGCAGGGAGACCTTCCTTGCTTTATTATGCGGATCATATGACAAAAGATCTTGGCGGTGCGAAGATTTATTTAAAAAGAGAAGATTTGAACCATACCGGATCCCACAAAATCAACAACGTAATCGGTCAGGCTCTGCTTGCAAAGAAAATGGGAAAAACAAGACTGATCGCAGAGACAGGTGCAGGACAGCATGGCGTTGCAACAGCAACAATAGCGGCTCTACTTGGTATGGAATGTGAAGTTTTTATGGGAGAAGAGGATACGAAACGCCAGGCTTTGAATGTATATAGAATGAAGCTTTTAGGTACACAGGTTCATGCTGTAAAAAGCGGAACAGGCACATTGAAGGATGCTGTTTCGGAGACCATGAGAG
>CAVFRH010000051.1:0-5645 GCA_963624695.1 bacterium | reverse complement strand
ATATATATATATCCAAGTCTTTTTGCTACTTCCTGAGCAATCGTGCTTTTTCCGGCTCCTGCCGGTCCGTCAATTGCAATCTGAAAATTTTTCATTCTTCCTCCTGTGCAGCAAGTGCCTGTGCTGCTTTATGCGCTGTGGACCAGGCAATCTGAAGATTGTATCCTCCTGTATAGGCATCCACATCCAAAACCTCACCGATAAAATACAATCCTTTTATTTTTTTGCTTTCCATGGTTGCCGGGTTAATTTCCCGGACACTTACTCCTCCCTGAGTAACGACTGCCTCTGAATAAGGTCTTAAGTCCGTTATGGTAAAGGGAAATTTCTTGATCAGCTCCACAAACTGCCTTCTTTTTCCCTTTGTCACTTCATTTACCGGTGCAAAGGGGTCAATGTCCCCCAGTTCCAGCATTACCGGTGTAAGCTTGGCAGGGAAAAGAGATGCAATTACATTTTTAAACTGTTTGTTTTTATTTTCACCGAATTCTTTTAAAATCCTTGCATCCAGCTGTTCCTGTGTTAAAGCCGGCTTCAAATCGATATATGCCTGCAAGGGGCCTTTTTCCAATTTTTTTCCTATTTTGGAACTGGCCGATATAACAAGCGGTCCGCTGACTCCAAAGTGGGTAAAAAGCATTTCTCCAAAGGCTGAGTAAAGCTCCTTTTTTCCCTGTTTTATGGTGAGAGTAACATTTTTCAGGGAAAGTCCCTGAAGTTCCTTCACATAGGGCTCCTTTGTCTGGAGCGGTACTAGTGCCGGTCTGCACTCGGTTACTTTCAAGCCGGCTTCCTTTGCAAATTCATAGCCATCTCCGGTAGAACCTGTAGATGGATAAGACAGCCCCCCTGTTGCCACAATGACTGCATCTGCATAGACTTTTTCCCCACCGGAAAGTACAACTCCTACTGCTTTATTTTCCTCTATGATCAGCTCTTCTACTCTGGTACGTAAGCTTACCTTTGTACCAAGAAGCTGCATTTTCTTTTCCATTGCCCGGATAATGTCTGAGGAATGATCCGAAAGTGGAAACGCTCTTCTTCCTCTTTCCACTTTTGTCTTTACGCCTGCTCCTTCAAAAAAATCTACCGCATCCTGGCTGTTAAAGTCCGAAAAAGCACTGTAAAGAAATCTTGCATTGGATACTACATTTTCCAGAAGTTCATTTTCACTGCAGACATTTGTGAAATTGCAGCGGCCCTTTCCTGTAATAAAGAGCTTCTTTCCCAGCTTTTCATTGTGTTCAAAAAGCTGGACATTTGCCCCTCTTTCACCTGCAAATACTGCTGCTGCCATTCCTGCAGCTCCACCTCCGACAATAATTACCTTTTTCACTGTTTCTGGCTGCTCCTTTTCATACGGAATTCATTTAAAGGATCCATGTCGTCCCGACTATATACCTGATACTCCTCCCAGAGCTTTTCCATTTCGGAAAGGGTATTCATAACCTTATCTTTTCTCTCCAGACAAAGTGCTACGATCAGGGCATTGATCACGCTAAGTGGTGCCACCAAAGAATCCACAATGGATGCCATATCACTTTTTGCCAGCAGTGTACAGGAAGAATAGAGGTTGATTGGAGAATGCTGACTGTCTGTAATGGTTATGATCTTTGCCTTTCTGTTGTTTGCAAATTCCATTGCCTTTAAGGTTCTCATGGAATAGCGCGGGAAGGAAATGCCGATTACCACATCGTCTTCATCAAGCCGGATCATCTGCTCAAATATCTCGCTTGCATTGTTTGTTGTGATCAGCCTTACATCATCCAAAATCTGCTGAAGATAGAATTCCAAAAATGCAGCCAAAGGCGCACAGCTTCGAATTCCCACTAGATATACTCTCTTTGCCCCTAAAATACTTTTTACAGCGGTCAAAAAAGCTTCCTTGCTGCAGGTTTCCAAAGTATGCTTGATCTTGTCAATGTCGGACAAAAGCACACGATGAAGGATCTGATCCTCCGGAATATTGCTGTAGGCTACTTCCATACGCTGTACGGAATTCAAGCGGTTCAATACCATCTCTTCCAGTGCCTGACGGAATTCCGGGTAACCATCGTACCCCAGTTCTACAGCAAATCGCACGGTAGTAGACTCACTGACTCCTACCTGTTTTCCAAGCTTCACCGCAGTCATAAACACAGCCTGCTCATAATTTGATAAAATGTAATCTGCAAGCTTCTTTTGTCCCTTGCTGAAACGAATATAATTTGACTGGATTTTTGTGAATAAATTTTCCTGACTCATACTATCCTCTTTTGGCATCTTTTGTTTTCGGGCTTTTACCCTTTTTGTTAATTAATTTATTGAAAAAATTGCAGGTTTTTCGAATCGTCTTCATCGATATTTTCCCGCCGCATCCCATAGGAAGCTGTCGGAAGGGCGAATCCATCAGCATTTCCGGCACTCTTTCCGGACGGATGATGCCGTTTTCTACCTTTCCTCCAAAGGAATATACCAATTTCGTAAACGGCTTTACAAAACCGATATGCTGAAGATCACGAAGGGAAGAATTTGGTGTGATCTCTCTTGCTTCTTTCTCAATATAGTAAAAGTTTTCTTCTTTTTTGCTTTGACCACACTCTGCCTGCAGCGGCCAAAGCAGTGTCTCTCCCACTTCGAAGACTGTCTCTGCAAGCATTTCCTCGCTGTTTTTTCCGGCTGAAATAATATAGCTTCCCTTTTCCATTGTCATGGCAGACAGTTCTTCATCAAATCTTGAAACATATTCTGGTTCAATGAACAGCTCCGCCTGACGTTCCTCTCCCTTTTCCAGAAAGACCTTTGTAAAGGCTGCCAGCTTTCTTTCTTCCGGATTTTCTTTTTTTGCGATATAAATCTGTATGGTTTCTTTTCCATCAAATTCACCTGTATTTTTCAGCTGACAAATAACTTTTATTTTTTCTCCCGCTGCTTCGGCCCCTATCCCTTCATAAAAAAAGCTTGTATAAGAAAGCCCTGCTCCAAATGGAAAGGCTGTCTTTTTCCCTACACTGTTGTAATAGCGATACCCCACTTTGCTTCCTTCTTCATAGAAGGCTCTGGCTTCTTTGGATGGAAAAATTTCATAGCTTGGCGTATCCGCAAGCCGCATGGGCATACTTTCTGCCAGTCTTCCAGAAGGATTTACTTCTCCGGAAAGTACACTGCTTAAAGCAGATCCCAGACAGCTTCCCCCAAGGTAGCACATAAGGATTGCCTGCACATCGTCCTTCCAAAGCATTTCCACCGGTGCTCCCGCCTGCAATATAACACCGACATTCCTACAGGATCGGCTCAAAGCACGGATCAGGCGGGTCTGCTCTTCCGGCAGTTTCATATTTTCCCGATCAAAGCCCTCTGACTCATAGCTTTCCGGTAATCCCGCAAAAAAAAGTACCTTGTCTGCTTCTGCTGCCGCTTTCAAGGCTTTTTCAAAATTTTCTTCTCTTTTTTCTTCTTTTCCTTCTATGTCGTATCCCACCTCGAAGGAAATCTCCGGAAAAGCTTCTCTTAGGCACATCCAGGGTGTTTGGGCAAATGCCATCTTTACCTTTCCGCTTCCGCTTCCCTGATAGCGAGGCCTTTTTGCGAATTCACCGATTACCAGAATTTTTTCATTTTTCTTTAATGGAAGCATTCCCTCGTTCTTTAAGAGCACAAAGGAGGATTCCTCTAACTGTCTGGCAACATCTTTGTGTTTTTCCCGGTCAAACTGAAAATTTCCTTTTCTTGACCTTTCCGTTCTTCTTGTCAGTTTAAGTATATTTCCAGCTGCTCTGTACAGGGCTTCTTTTTTCAGCTTTCCCTTTTTTAATTCTTTTAACAGCTCTTCCTCATCCTGATTTACGCCTCCTGGCATCTCCACATCCAGACCTGCATTTACCGATGCTGCCATGTCGTTCACAGCACCCCAATCAGAGATTACGGTTCCGTCAAATCCCCATCCTTTACGCAGTACATCCTCTAAGAGCCATTTGTTTTCACAGCAATAGCTGCCGTTTAGGCGATTGTAGGCTCCCATGATTGCCCAGGGCTTTCCTTCCTTTACTGCAATTTCAAAACTTCGAAGATATACTTCAAAAAGGGCCTCGTCTGAAACAACAGAGTCACTTTTGCATCTGCGGCTTTCCTGGTTGTTTGCTGCAAAATGTTTCGGGCAGGCACCGACACCTGTGCTTTGCACTCCCCTGATAAAAGCTGCTCCCAGCTTTCCGGACAAAAGCGGATCCTCGCTTATATATTCAAAATTTCTTCCGCAAAGAGGATTTCTCTTTATATTGATACCCGGACCAAGTAAAAGACCGATTCCTCTTTCCAGGCATTCCTCACCGAGGACCTTTCCCAGTTCGAAAAGCTCACTCTCATCAAAGCTGCAGCCCATTGCACAAAGTGACGGATAACAAATAGAAGGTCTGTTTCCGATTCTGGAAGAATAACCCTCGTCCTTATACTGCTCCCGAAGTCCGTTTGAGGCGTCTGTACATCTGACCGGCTCTATTCCAAGCCGCTTTACTCCACCAAGACTCCAAAATGAATTTCCGGCAGCCATGTGTATGCATTCTTCTATCGTAAGATCACTTTCCAATACTCTGCTCAAAAGACCATCCTCCCGGCTCAGCAAAATTTTTTCGAATTTTTTTACATTATACACATTTTTTGACAGTTTAACATCCAAAACTTTCATTTGTCAAATAAGCAATTAAATGATATATTATAGGAAGTTTTGCTTATAAGCGTGGCATCAAAATTTACAGAGCTAGGGGATTTTATGGATATCTACTCAACTATAATCAATATTATTGAAACCGTGTGCGGTATTCTTTTTGTTTATCAGCTAGTTTATATGGTCATTTCTCTTTTCAAAAAAGCACCGAAATTCAAGGCAAAAGGCTATTGCAAATATGCATTTCTGATTTCCGCAAAGGATGAGGAAAATGTTATCGGAAAACTGGTTCAAAGTATTCTTGAGCAGGATTATCCAAAAGAGCTCTTTCAGGTTTTTGTTGTTGCAGACAATTGCTCCGACAAAACTGCACTAACTGCAAAAAAAGCAGGTGCCACTGTTTACGAGCGCTTCGATGAAAATGAAAAAGGAAAAGGCTACGCCCTGCGTTATCTTTTTAAATGTATAGACCGGGATTTCGGCATTGACACCTTCGACGGTTACCTCGTTTTCGATGCAGACAACCTTCTGGCTCCGAATTACCTTACAGAAATGAATAAGCTTTTTACAAACGGCTATCGGATCTGTACTTCCTATCGAAATTCGAAAAACTATGGTGCAAACTGGATCACAGCCTGCTCCGGTCTTTGGTTTCTCCGTGAGGCAAGACATTTGAATCATGCCAGAATGCTTTTAAATGTCAGCTGCATGGTTTCCGGTACCGGATACGTTATGCATAAAGATATTGTAAAGCGAAATAACGGCTGGAAATTTTTCCTCCTGACGGAAGACGTTGAATTCTCCGTGGACAGTATCTTAAAAGGCGAAAAGATCGGTTACTGTGAAGATGCCGTCTTTTACGATGAGCAGCCTACCAGCTTCAAAGACTCCTTTAACCAGCGTATGCGTTGGGCAAAGGGCTTTTACCAGGTTTTGTACAAAAATTTCTGGCAGCTTCTGAAAAGGCTGTTTACGAAACTTGATTTTTCATGTTTTGATGCTC
>CAVFRH010000050.1:0-5158 GCA_963624695.1 bacterium | reverse complement strand
ATGTAATTGGTGACATTATGAAAGCAAATCTGCATACCTATATGCCGGGCTTTACCCATATGCAGAAGGCACAGCCAGTAACACTGGCACACCATTTCGGAGCCTATTTTGAAATGTTTAAAAGAGACAGAAGCCGCCTGTCAGACATTTACAGGAGAATGAATACCTGTCCATTAGGCAGCGGAGCACTTGCAGGAACTACCTATCCTTTGGACAGAGAGCTGACAGCAAGTCTTCTGGAGTTTGACGGACCGACTTTAAACAGCATGGATTCTGTAGCAGACAGAGACTATCTGATCGAGCTTTTGTCAGCACTCTCCACGATCATGATGCATCTGAGCCGTTTCTGTGAGGAGATTATTATCTGGAACAGCGATGAATATAAATTCATAGAGCTGGACGACTCCTACAGCACAGGAAGCTCCATCATGCCGCAAAAGAAAAATCCGGATATTGCAGAGCTTGTCCGGGGAAAGACAGGAAGAGTTTATGGAGCATTGGTATCCATGCTTACCCTGATGAAGGGAATTCCTCTTGCATACAATAAAGATATGCAGGAAGACAAGGAAATGACTTTTGATGCAATTGACACTGTAAAAATGTGCCTTGTGCTCTTTACAGGAATGCTTGCAACTGCTAAATTTAATGACGAGCGCATGGAGGACTCCGCAAAGCATGGATTTACCAATGCAACGGATCTGGCTGACTACCTGGTATTAAAGGGAGTGCCTTTCCGAGATGCCCATGGAATTTCCGGAAGACTTGTACTTTACTGCATCGACAAAAAATGTGCCCTGGATGACCTTTCAATCGAGGAGTTTAAGAAGTTTTCAGAGCTGATCGAAGAGGATATTTACACCGCAATCAATATGAAGACCTGCGTGGAAAAACGCAATACCATCGGAGCACCAGGACCGCAGATGATGGAAAGAGTAACAGCGCTTAATGATGCTTATTTAAAAGAACATCAGAGCATTTAATTAAGATAAAAATTTATTCGAAGGAGAATAATTATTATGGAAAAAAAGTTAAGAGTAGGTATTCTTGGAGCAACAGGAATGGTAGGACAGAGATTTATCTCTCTGCTGGAGAATCATCCATGGTTTGAGGTGGTTACGGTAGCAGCAAGTCCAAGAAGTGCAGGAAAGACTTACGAAGATGCAATCGGCGATCGTTGGAAAATGACAACTCCTATGCCGGAAGCTGTAAAGAAACTGGTTGTGCTCAATGTAAATGAAGTAGAGAAGGTAGCAGCTACTGTAGATTTCGTTTTCTCAGCAGTAGACATGACAAAAGAAGAGATCAGAGCAATCGAGGAAGCATATGCAAAGACAGAAACACCGGTTGTTTCCAACAACAGCGCACATCGCTGGACACCGGATGTACCAATGGTTGTTCCGGAAATCAATGCAGAGCATTTCGAAGTAATTAAATATCAGAAAGAGCGTCTTGGTACAAAGAGAGGCTTTATCGCAGTAAAACCAAACTGCTCCATTCAGAGCTATGCACCGGTTCTTACCGCTTGGAAGGAATTTGAGCCTTATGAAGTAATCGCAACAACTTATCAGGCAATTTCCGGAGCAGGAAAGACCTTTAAGGATTGGCCGGAAATGAAGGAAAACATCATTCCTTATATCGGTGGAGAAGAAGAAAAGAGTGAGCAGGAGCCGCTTCGTATCTGGGGTCATATTGAAAATGGCGTGATCGTAAAAGCGGCAGAGCCAAAAATCTCCTGCCAGTGCATCCGTGTTCCGGTTCTCAACGGACATACCGCAGCTGTATTTGTAAAATTCCGCAAAAATCCTACCAAGGAGCAGCTCATCGAGAAGCTGGAGTCCTTCAGTGGCTTCCCGCAGGAGCACAATCTTCCAAGCGCTCCGAAGCAGTTTATCCGCTATATGGAAGAGGACAACCGTCCACAGGTTCAGCTTGATGTAGACTATGAAAACGGTATGGGAATCAATGTAGGAAGACTTCGTGAGGATACAATCTATGATTGGAAATTCGTGGGTCTTTCACACAACACAATCCGTGGAGCAGCAGGCGGTGCAGTTCTGTGTGCAGAGTCTTTAGTTGAGCTTGGTTACATTGCCCACAAGTAAGAAAAAGGAAAAGTACTTTTGAGCAAATCATTATTTATTGCAGAAAAGCCCAGCGTAGCTCGGGAGTTTGCAAACGCTTTAAAAGAAAAAATGGCATCCAGAGATGGATATATGGAGTCCGACAGCTATGTTGTTACATGGTGTGTCGGACATCTTGTCACTATGAGTTATCCGGATGCATACGATGAAAAATATAAAAAATGGTCCTTTGAGACATTACCATTTCTGCCAAAGGAGTTTAAGTACGAGGTGATCCCATCCGTAAGGAAGCAGTTTCAGATTGTGAAGGGACTTCTTAACAGAGAGGATGTAGAGACAATTTATGTCTGCACCGATTCAGGGCGGGAGGGAGAATACATTTATCGCCTTGTGGCTGCAATGGCAGGTCTGAAGGATAAAAAAGAAAAAAGAGTTTGGATCGATTCCCAGACAGAAGAGGAAATCCTAAGAGGAATCCAGCAGGCAAAGGACATTTCAGCCTACGACAATCTGGCAGCCTCTGCCTATCTTCGGGCAAAAGAGGATTATCTTATGGGAATCAACTTTTCCAGAGCTCTTTCTTTAAAGTACAGCTATAGTGTCTCTGACTATCTCGGGAAAAAATATCAGGCAATTTCAGTAGGAAGGGTCATGACCTGTGTGCTTGGTATGGTAGTAAAAAGGGAAAGAGAAATCCGAAACTTTAAAAAGACTTCCTTTTACAGGGTTCTGGCTGAAAATGAAGTATCCGGCAAGGAGCTGAAGGGAGAATGGAAGGTTACACAAAAAAGCCGTTACTTTGCTTCTCCTCTTCTTTATCGGGAAAATGGTTTTTTAAAGAAAGAGGAAGCGGAGCGCTTTATTGGCCAGTTGAAGAAGGTAGAGCCTCAGCAAATGCAGATTACAAATATCAGCAGGAAGAAAGAGGTAAAAAATCCGCCTCTTTTGTTTAACCTTGCAGAACTGCAGAATGAATGCTCGAAGCGCTTTAAGATCAGCCCGGATCAGACATTGGGAATTGTACAGGAACTGTATGAAAAAAAGCTGGTTACCTATCCGAGAACGGATGCCAGAGTTTTGTCCAGTGCGGTGGCCAAAGAAATTTACAAGAATATTCGTGGTCTGAAAAATTTTCAGCCGGCAGCTGACTTTGCAGAAGAGATTCTAAGCAAAGAAGCCTATAAAAGCATTGGGAAAAGCAAGTATACAAATGATGCCCAGATAACGGATCACTATGCTATTATTCCAACCGGACAGGGTATGGGAGCATTTTCCGCTCTGCAGCCGCTTTCAAAGAATATATACGAATTGATTGTCAGACGCTTTCTGGCCATCTTTTATCCGCCTGCTATTTACAAAAAAATAGCTCTGACAGCCCAGATGGAAGAAGAAAACTTCTTTTCGAATTTCAGGCTTCTGGAGGAAGAAGGGTATCTTAGAGTTCTGGGAACAGAGAAAAAGGAAGAGCGGAAAGAAGCAGAAGAGCAAGAAGTAGGCACGGCAGGAGCAGTTCTGGAGCCTTTAAAAAAAGGAGATTTCCTTTTGACGAATGGGTATGAAATCAAAGAGGGAGAAACATCTCCGCCAAAGCGCTACACCTCAGGCTCCATGATCCTGGCTATGGAAAATGCGGGACAGCTTATCGAAGATGAAGAGCTTCGGGCGCAGATCAAGGGAAGCGGCATCGGAACCTCTGCAACCAGGGCAGAGATTCTTAAAAAGCTCTTTTCGATTGATTATCTGAAATTGAACAAAAAGACACAGGTGATCAGTCCGGCTCAGCTTGGAGAAATGGTCTTTGATGTAGTAGCCTGTTCCATAAGGTCTCTTTTAAATCCGGAGCTTACGGCAAGCTGGGAAAAGGGTTTGGCCTATGTGGCAGAAGGAAAGGTAAGCTCTCAGGAGTATATGGAAAAGCTGGAAGGCTTTGTGGAAAGAAATACAAATAAGGTTCAGGAAACAAATCATCAGGGGATGCTCAGGCGCTGCTTTGATTACTCTTCAGCCTATTATAAATCACCTTTGAATGGAAGGACACAAAAGAAAAAAAATGAAAGCATCAAATAAGGTAAAGGGAGCTCTCTTTGCAGTAGGCGGGGGCTGCTGCTGGGGAATGTCCGGCTGTGTAGGGCAGTACCTTTTTACGGTTCAGCAGATGGATTCTTACTGGTTGGTACCCATAAGGCTTTTTCTGGCAGGAGTCATTCTTTGCATCTATTGGATGGTCAAAAATCCAAAACAGTTTATCGAACCCTGGAAGAAAAAAAGAACAGCAGCGGAGCTTTTGATTTATGGAGTGCTTGGAGTAGGGTGCTGTCAGTTTACCTACTTTTACACCATTCAGCTTTCATCAGCAGCAATGGCAACCATTTTGCAGGACGTATCGCCTGGCATTATTTTGCTGGTTGTCTGTATAGCGGGAAAACGATTGCCGAAGATCTTTGAAATCGTATCGCTGTTTCTGGCACTTCTGGGAGTTTTTCTGATTACGACCCATGGAAGCTTTCAAAGTCTGGTAATTTCCCCGACGGCACTTCTGGTTGGGATGATCAGTGCAGCCTGTGTCTGTATTTATACTCTGACACCGGTAACGCTGCAGAAAAAATATCCAACCCAGCTGATGCAAGGATGGGCCTTTTTCCTCAGCGGCATCTTTTTTCTGCTGGTGTTTCATCCATGGACAATTGGCTATGTCCCGAATTTCCTTGGAATTTTAGGAATTGCCTTTGTAGTTCTTGTTGGAAACATTGCAGCATTTGGAAGTTATATGACCGGAGTAAAGTTGATTGGAGCTCAAAAGGCGAGTCTTTACAGCTTTGCGGAGCCGGTAATGGCAGCCATTCTCAGTACGGCATTTTTAGGTAGCAGCTTTACCATTTGGGATGCCTGCGGGTTTGGATGCATTTTCCTGATGATGCTTCTTCTCGGAAAAAAGTGAAGATTATTCCGGGCAGAAACTGGAACAATAATCCAAAAGAGACTGACGGAAAACAGAGGCTTCATAGCTTAAAAAATTATTTTTATCGTGGACAAGAAAGAGGTTTTTTGTCATCCACTTTTCTTCAAAACGCAAAATC
>CAVFRH010000049.1:0-10924 GCA_963624695.1 bacterium | reverse complement strand
CTTATAATAAGCTGGTCTCTGACAAAGAAGATATGGAAACTCTTATTGAAATGGGATACGAGGAAAATGATGCCTCTGTTATTCCGGAGATAAGGGAAATGCTGGATGCATTTAAGCAGGAATTTGACGAAATTCGTATAAAGACCCTTTTGTCTGGCGAATACGACAAATGCAATGCGATTTTGAAGCTGAATGCAGGTGCTGGCGGTACAGAAGCCATGGACTGGTGCGGAATGCTCTATCGTATGTATACCCGCTGGGCAGAAAGAAAGGGATTTACCGTTGAGGAGCTGGACTTCCTTGAAGGAGATGAAGCCGGTGTAAAATCTGTTACCTTCCAGGTAAACGGAGTAAATGCGTATGGTTATCTGAAATCAGAAAAGGGAGTACACAGACTGGTAAGAATCTCTCCGTTTAATGCCAATGGAAAGAGACAGACGTCTTTTGTTTCCTGCGATGTAATGCCGGACATTGAAGATGATATTGATATCGAGATAAAGGATGAGGATATTCGTGTGGATACCTACCGTTCCAGTGGAGCAGGTGGTCAGCACATAAACAAAACCTCTTCCGCAATCCGAATCACACATTTCCCAACGGGAATTGTGGTAACCTGTCAGAATGAGCGTTCCCAGCATATGAATAAGGACAAAGCAATGCAGATGCTCAAGGCCAAGCTTTATTTATTGGCTCAGGAAGAGCAGGCAGCCAAGCTGTCCGGTATTCGTGGTGAGGTAACCGACATTGCCTGGGGAAATCAGATTCGTTCTTATGTAATGCAGCCTTATACAATGGTAAAGGATCACAGGACAAACGAAGAACGAGGACAGGTAAATGCAGTCATGGATGGCGATATCGATCCTTTTATAAATGCATATCTTAAATGGATTGCCTTAAAGGGCAGCGAACAAAAAAATAGTTAAAAAGAGGTACCGGTTTTTCGACCGGTATTTCTTTACGCGAAGCATGTTTTCTGTAGTTGCCGTAACAGAGAGCATACTGTTTTGCAGAAACAGCGAAAAGGTAATACAGAAGGGGTTTACATATTCTTAATAAATTCATGATTGTAATTTGACAATAGGTGTGCTAAGATATGTTAAGAAAATGTTACGTGAATATTTCAAAAACGAACGAATTGGAGATGTTTGAATGTATAAAAAGAGAGTAATAGCTTCTGTACTTGCAGCTGCAATGACAATTGGGAGCATCCTTTCCGTTAACGCGGACGAAATCGATGATCTGAAAAATCAGCAGGCGGCTACAGAGCAGGATCTTTCGGATGTAAATACTTCTATTGATGGATTGGAGAGTCAGAAAGAAGAGCTTTTGAGCCAGATGAATGATGTAGATGCACAGTTGGTTATAACAATTGCATCTATTGATTCTCTTAACAGCCAGATCGACGATCAAAATACAAAGCTTGCTAGCACTCAGGAGAGCCTTACAGCCGCTGAGGAGCAGAAGCAGGTTGAGTATGAAGCCATGAAAAAAAGAATCCAGTATCTCTATGAGAAGGGCGGAAATGCCGGATGGGCTACATTCCTTCTGGAAGAGCAGGACATTACTGAGTTACTGAATCAGGCAGAGTACACACAGAAAATGTACGACTACGACAGACAGTGTCTGGAGGAATACGCAGAAACAGTTAACCAGGTAACAGAGTTAAAGACTCAGCAGGAGCAGGAACAGGCTGAACTTGTTTCTATGAAAAATGAGCAGGAGCAGCAGCAGGTTGAGCTGACAAACATTTTGGCTGATCTGCAGGTTACTTCAGATAATTATGATGAAGAGCTGGCAAAGGCTCAGGCACTTGCAGCACAATATACAGATCTGATCAATGAACAGAACACACAGATTCAGATTTTAGTAGAAGCTCAGCAGAAGGCAGCCGCAGAGGCAGCAGCGAAAGCAGCAGAAGAGGCAGCAGCGGCAGCTCAGGCAGCAGCAGATGCCCAGGCAGCAGAAGAGGCAGCAGCACAGGCTCAGGCTGCAGCGGAAGCAGCAGCCGCAGGAGATGCTCAGGCAGCAGCTGAGGCTCAGGCAGCCGCAGAAGCAGCAGCAGCTCAGGCACAGGCAGCACAGCAGCAGGCAGCAGCACAGCAGCAGGCAGCTCAGGAACAGCAGCAGCAGGCTCAGCAGGAGCAGCAGTCATCCGGTGGTTCAGATTCCGGTGGAAGCAGTTCTTCTGGATCAAGCTCAAGTTCAAGTTCAAGTTCAGGAAGTGCACTTGGACAGCAGATCGCAAATTATGCACTGCAGTTTGTAGGAAATCCTTATGTATGGGGTGGAAACAGCCTTACAAATGGAACAGACTGTTCCGGATTCGTACATCTGATTTATGCAAACTTTGGATATAGTGTTCCTCGTTCTTCCGCAGCATTGCCTTCTGCAGGCTATGGAGTATCTTATTCAGAGGCTCAGCCGGGAGACATTATCTGCTACAGTGGTCACTGTGCGATTTATCTTGGAAACGGTGCAATAGTTCATGCAAGTGATGAAGCAACCGGTATTAAGGTAAGTGCAGATGCAACCTATCGTCCGATCATTGCAGTAAGACGAATTGTAGGTTAAATAAAATCAAGTGAAAATTAGGAGGGTGTGATCTTCGGATCGCACCTTTTTCTTTTCCGCAATATTACTTTATGGTATGATAAAAAAATTAAATGCATGTGGCCGTGGGAGAAGAAATATGGAAGAAGAAAATAAAAAAGAAAAAACGAATAGTCGTGGAGAGGATACAAAGAAACACATCATCGCGGCATATATTCGAATCATGAAAAACAGAAAATGGAATGATATTTCTGTAAAAGAACTTTGTCAGGAAGCAGCGATTACCAGAAGTACCTTTTATTTTCATTTTGAAAACATATCTGATCTTATGGAAACAATTGAAAATGAAATCACGGAAGACGTAGAGAAAATCTTTTTAAAGGCAAAGCAGGAATTAAAGATTTCCGGAATGTTTTCATACAACTATGAGAGAGAAGAAGATTTTCAGCCTTTGAAGGTGACTGTGGAATGGTTTGAATATATAAAAGAAAATGCAGACAAGCTGCATGCGGTCTTTAATCTAAATTATGCAAAATATAAGTTTGTACATAGGATAGAGGAGATTATAAGGGAATATCTGGATGCTGCAATGAAGCAGGCAGGCTTTCCAAATGATTTTTACAGGCGACAGTATTTGGAAATGTACAGTAGTCTCTTTGTAAATGGCCTGCATTCCTGGATCA
Source organism: bacterium (assembly GCA_963624695.1). Taxonomy (GTDB): domain Bacteria; phylum Bacillota; class Clostridia; order Lachnospirales; family Lachnospiraceae; genus Alectryocaccobium. Next base: position 7,691 of record CAVFRH010000049.1, on the reverse strand, counting down.
ACGATGAAGAATTCGAATCGACAGAACCAATGCAGATGGCAAAAATCATAGACAGCATTCGAGTAGGCGGCATCTGCATTTCGAGAAAAGAAGCAGCCACGAAATGAGGTTGAAAAAATCGAATCGAAAGGGTACAATAATTTTCGATTAAAAAAGCAGAAAACAGAAGCTGCGATAAGGATGAAATAAAGGAGAAAGAAATGGATTACGCAAAAGAATCATTGAAGCTTCACGAACAGTGGAAGGGAAAAATAGAGGTCGTTTCAACCGTTCCGGTAGAAACAAAGGATGACCTGTCTTTAGCATATACACCGGGAGTTGCACAGCCTTGTCTGGAAATCCAAAAGGACATTGAAAAAAGCTATGAGCTTACCAGAAGACACAATCTTTGTGCTGTTATTACAGACGGATCTGCAGTGCTGGGTCTAGGAGATATCGGACCGGAGGCAGGAATGCCTGTTATGGAAGGAAAATGTGTACTCTTCAAATCCTTTGGTGATGTAGATGCCTTCCCGCTTTGTGTAAAGACAAAGGATGTAGATGAATTTGTAAATGCCGTATATTTGATTTCCGGATCCTTTGGAGGAATCAATCTGGAAGACATATCCGCACCGAGATGCTTTGAAATCGAAAAGAAATTAAAGGAAAAATGTGACATTCCGATTTTCCATGATGACCAGCACGGAACAGCAGTAATTACTCTGGCAGGACTTACCAATGCGTTGAAGCTGGTTGGAAAAAAGAAAGAAGAGGTTAAGGTAGTAACCTCAGGTGCAGGCGCAGCAGCAATTTCGATTGTAAAGCTTCTTTTAAGTGCGGGATTTCAGCATATTGTTATGACAGACCGCAAAGGTGCCATTTATGAAGGAAGAGAAGGTCTGAACTGGATCAAAGAGGAAATGGCAAAAGTAACAAATCGGAAGATGGAGAAGGGATGTCTGGCAGATGTGATTAAAGGCGCAGATATCTTTATCGGAGTTTCCGCACCGGGAACCGTTACCACTGAAATGGTAAAGACCATGAACAAAGATGCAATCGTATTTGCTTGTGCAAATCCGACTCCGGAGATTTTCCCGGAGGATGCAAAAGCAGGCGGAGCCAGAGTTGTATCAACAGGAAGAAGCGATTATCCAAACCAGATTAACAATGTACTTGCATTCCCGGGAATTTTCCGTGGTACTTTTGATGTAAGAGCACGCGATATTAACGAAGAAATGAAAATGGCAGCAGCAAAGGCTCTTTCAGATCTGATCACAGATGAAGAGTTGAGCGAGGATTACATTATCCCGAAGGCTTTTGACAAGAGAGTCGGACCTGCAGTTGCAAAGGCAGTTGCAAAGGCAGCAATCGAAAGTGGCGTTGCCCGGATAAACAATGACTGAAATAAAGCCAATTGCATATATCCGAACGGATCTTCCGACCAAATTCGGGATTCCAAGACAGAGTAATGTAGTCTCAAAGCTGAAAGGAAGGATTGTGTTCGAAGAGGAATACAGAAATCCAGATGCTTTAAGAGGAATCGAACAGTATAGTCATCTCTGGCTGATATGGCAATTTTCCGAAAATGTAAGGGCAAAATGGTCACCGACTGTGCGGCCGCCTATTTTAGGAGGAAATGAAAGGGTGGGAGTTTTTGCAACTCGTTCATCTTTTCGGCCGAATGCTTTGGCGCTTTCCTGTGTAAAGCTGGAGGGTCTTCAAAAAACAAAAGAGGAAGGGACAACCCTCCTTGTGTCTGGAATTGACATGATGGATAAAACACCGATTTTTGACATTAAGCCCTATATTCCAAAATGGGATGTAAAGGAAGGGGCACGAGGCGGCTTTACGGAAAAAATAGAAAAAAAGCTTCTTTGTGTGGAAGATTCGCAAGAACTTTTAAACAGACTTTCTGTTGAAAAGAGGGATGTACTGACAGAGATTTTAGAACAGGATCCAAGACCGGCCTATCAAAAGGACCCGGAGCGAATTTATGGATTTCCCTATGCCGGATTCGAAGTGAAATTCCAGGTAAAAGACGGAGTTTTATATTTGTTGGAATTAAAAGATGAGAACTAAAAAAAGTCCTTCTTCAAAAAATTGAAGAGGGACTTCTTTTTTGCGAGCAATTATAGGAAGGTAGCAAATACGCTGGAAAGGATTACGGTGAGAATACCGCAGATTGCAATGGAAAGGGAACTCATAGCACCTTCGACCTCTCCGATTTCCATAGCCTTAGAAGTACCGATCGCATGGGAAGAGGAACCAAATGCAAGACCGACAGAGATGGGTTCTTTAATCCGGAATATTTTGCAGACGATTTCACCGATAATGTTTCCAAGTACGCCGGTGGCAACAATTACTGCAACAGTAATGGTTACATATCCACCAAGCTCTTCGGAAACGGCCATACCAATGGCTGTTGTGATGGATTTTGGAAGCATAGTGACATATTCTTCATGAGACAGACCCATAATGATGGATAAGATCAGGATGGTTCCAAGGCTTGTAAGAACACCGCAGACAAGTCCAACCAAAACTGCTTTGAGATTCTTGGTCAAGAGTTTCCACTGTTCATAAAGGGGAATGGCCAAACAAACGGTTGCAGGGGTCAGGAACCAACTCAGATATTTTGCACCGGTATTGTAGGTATCGTAGTCTACATGAGCACAAACAAGAACAATGATCGTAATAACAATAGAAATCAGCAGGGGATTAAAGATAGGAAGCTTAAATTTCTTTTTTAAGACGCTTCCAATGAAATAGGCAATAATGCTAAGCGTTACACCGGCGAATGCGGAAGTCTGAAAAAATTCATTCATTGGATTTATCCTCCTTTTTTGCAGCTTTTTTTCGATCAAGGCGAATAATAAACTGAGAAACCCTTCCGGTAACAGCCATGACAGCAATCAGGGTTACCACAGTAATAACGATTGCCGGAACGAGGATTCCTGAGAGCAAATCGAAGGATGCCATAAGGCCTACACCAGCAGGAATAAACATGAGAGGCATGATTTCAATCAGAAATTTTCCTGCATCTTTTACAGCCTCCAACTTGATGATTCCGCTTAAAAGTCCTAAGAAAAGGAGAACCATTCCGTAGATACTTGCAGGGATGGGAAGCGGAAGCAGAAATTTTAGAATCTCTCCAATTAGGGAGATACCAAGAATGATTAAGAATTGTTTTAGATATTTCATAGTTTTCAGTCCTTTACGTAGTATTTGTAAAAAATTATAGTCCTATTGTCGGGTAATTCAAGAGAAAAAATAAAAAAATCAGAAAAAATATAGCTGCTGGGGAATGAAGGCGAAAATAGGGAAAGGGAGGTAGGCTTGCTTTTTTTATAGATATCATGTAAAATAGCCTGTGAAATATACACAAAACAAATGTTCTGTCTTTGAAGAGAATCAAAGCATGACTGGAAATAAAGCTTGAAAGAGGTTAAAAATGGCTTCCAATAATTATGACGCATCCAGCATTGTTGCCTTAGAAGGGTTAGAGGCAGTAAGAGTAAGACCGGGAATGTATATCGGTAGTACCGGGCGGAAGGGTCTGAATCATTTAATATATGAAATTGTAGACAATGCAGTAGATGAGCACCTGGCCGGCTACTGCAATAAAATAGAAATAACCTTGGAGGCAGACGGCTCCTGCACAGTCACAGACAATGGTCGAGGCATTCCGGTAGGAATGCATGAGAAGGGAATGTCGGCAGAAAGACTGGTATTCACAACGCTTCATGCAGGTGGAAAATTTGACAATTCTTCCTATAAGACAAGCGGCGGACTGCATGGAGTAGGTTCTTCTGTGGTGAATGCCCTGTCTGAATTTTTAAATATAGAGATCAGCAGGGAAGGCTATGTTTTTCATGACAGCTACGAAAGAGGAATCCCCACTACCCAGTTGGAGGAGGGACTGCTCCCAAAGCTGCGAAGGACAAAGGAAACCGGCACCAAAATCAATTTTAAACCGGATCCGGAAATTTTTGAAAAAACCAGATTTGCTTCAGAAGAAATAAAAAGCCGTATGCACGAAACGGCTTATTTAAATCCGGAGCTGATTATTGAGTACGCTGATCTTAGGGATGGGGAAGACATCCATATCACCTACCATGAGCCGGAGGGGATTATTGGCTTCGTAAAGGAAATCAATAAAAATAAAGAAGCTCTTCATGATCCTGTATTTTTAAAGGGAGACAGCGAAGAAATTCATGTTGAGATTGCCTTTCAGTATGTAAATGAATTTCAGGAGAATATCCTGGGATTTTGCAATAATATATACAATTCGGAAGGTGGAACTCATCTTACCGGATTTAAAACACAATTTACACAGATTATGAACAGTTATGCCAGAGAAATCGGTATTCTGAAAGAGAAGGATGGAAATTTCACGGGATCCGATATTCGAAACGGCATGACAGCAGTCATAAGTGTAAAGCACCCGGATCCGAGATTCGAGGGGCAGACAAAAACAAAGCTGGATAATCCGGATGCAGCAAAGGCAACCGGAAAAGTAACTGCGGATGAAGTGGTCCGTTACTTTGACCGAAATCTTGAAATCCTGAAAAAAGTGCTTTCCTGCGCTGAGCGGTCTGCAAAGATCAGAAAAAGCGAGGAAAAAGCAAAAACAAATCTGTTAAGCAGGCAGAAATACTCTTTTGACTCAAACGGAAAGCTGGCAAATTGCGAGAAAAAAGATCCTTCAAAGTGTGAAATTTTTATTGTAGAGGGTGATTCTGCAGGCGGTTCTGCAAAAACAGCAAGAGACAGAAGCTATCAGGCAATTCTGCCGATCAGGGGAAAAATCCTAAATGTAGAAAAAGCATCCATGGATAAGGTATTGGCAAATGCAGAAATAAAGTCCATGATCAACGCATTTGGCTGCGGCTTTTCAGAAGGATACGGAAACGATTTTGATATTACAAAGCTGCGTTATGACAAGATTATCATTATGGCAGATGCAGATGTAGACGGTGCACATATTTCGACTCTGCTTTTAACCTTATTTTATCGTTTTATGCCGGAACTGATCTATGAGGGACATGTTTATGTGGCAATGCCGCCTCTTTATAAGGTTATGCCTTCAAAAGGAGAAGGACAATATCTTTACGACGACAGAGCACTGGAAGAGTATCGAAAAAAACACAAAAATCAGAAATTTACGCTTCAAAGATACAAAGGTCTTGGAGAAATGGATGCAGACCAGCTTTGGGAAACAACCCTTAATCCGGAAAACAGACGATTGAAGCTGGTAGAGATAGAAGATGGAAGAATGGCATCAGAAATAACGGAAATTCTTATGGGAACGCAGGTGCCGCCCAGAAGGGAATTTATTTATGAGCATGCAAAAGATGCAGAGCTGGATGTGTGATTCCTAAAAAACGGAGGAAAAAATGGACGAGCGTATTATTCGAACCGAATATTCAGAGCTTATGCAGCAGGCATACATTGACTATGCCATGAGTGTCATTGTAGCAAGAGCACTGCCGGATATAAGAGATGGTTTAAAGCCGGTACAAAGAAGGACTCTTTACGATATGCAGGAGCTGGGAACCTACTACGACAAGCCATACAGAAAATGTGCTCGTATTGTGGGAGACACCATGGGTAAATATCATCCCCACGGAGACAGCTCCATATACGATGCTTTAGTTGTGATGGCACAGGACTTTAAAAAAGGAATTCCACTGGTAGACGGACATGGTAACTTTGGCTCCATAGAGGGAGATAGTGCAGCCGCAATGCGTTACACCGAGGCCAGACTGCAGAAAATCACACAAGAGGTCTTTTTAAAGGACATGAATTTGGATGTAGTGGATTTTATGCCGAATTTTGATGAAACAGAAAAGGAACCGGAAGTACTTCCGGTAAGAATTCCTAATATTCTGGTAAATGGTTCAGATGGAATTGCGGTAGGCATGGTAACCTCTATCCCTCCTCACAATCTGGGTGAGGTAGTGGATGGTGTAAAGGCCTACATGAAAAATGAAGACATTACAACAAAGGAATTGATGGAATATATTAAAGGACCGGATTTTCCAACCGGAGGAGAGATTGTCAATAAAGATGAACTGCTGAATATCTATGAAAGCGGAAGCGGAAAGCTGAAGCTGAGGGGAAAAGTAGAAATAGAAAAAGGAAAGAACGGAAAGCAGTCACTGGTAATTACGGAAATCCCGTATACAATGATTGGTGCAAACATTGGAAAGTTTCTGAATGATGTGGCAGAGCTTGTGGAAAGCAGAAAGGCACCGGAAATCTTGGATATTTCCAACCAGTCCTCAAAAGAAGGTATCCGTATTGTACTGGAATTAAAGAAGGGAACAGATGTAGAAAAGCTGAAAAACCTTCTCTACAAAAAAACGAGACTGGAAGATACCTTTGGTGTAAATATGCTTGCAGTAGCAGGAGGGAGACCGGAAACCTGCGGGCTGAAAAAGATAATAGAGCATCATGTGGATTTTCGATTTGAGCTTGCAACCAGAAAATATCAAAATCTCCTGGCAGCCCAGCTGGAGAAAAAGGAAATACAGGAAGGTTTGATCAAGGCTTGTGATATGATCGATCTTTTGATCGAGATCATTCGTGGCAGTAAGAGTCAGAAACAGGTAAAAGACTGCCTGACCATGGGAATTACGGAAGGAATTCAGTTCAAAAAGCAGGCAAGCAGGAAAGCGGTAGCAGCTCTTTGCTTCACACAAAGACAGGCGACTGCAATTCTTGAGATGAGACTTTATAAGCTGATCGGAATGGAAATTCTGTCCCTGCAAAAAGAATATGAAGAAACACAGAAAAAAATAGCCGAGTATGAGGACATCCTTAACAATTACGATTCTATGGCAAAGGTCATAATGAAGGACCTGGACCAGATTAAGAAGGAATACGGACAGGAAAGAAAAACAAAAATATACAATGCCAAGGCTGTTGAAGTAGAGGAAGAACCGGTACAAGATGTGGAAGAAGTGATACTGGTAGATCGTTTTGGCTACATCAGAGCGGTAGATCCTTCGGTTTATGAAAGAAATAAGGAGGCAGCAGACAGTGAAAACAGGTACATTATCCGCTGCATGTCATCTGATAAGATTTGTATTTTTACGGATTTGGCGAATATGCATACCATTAAGGCAGGGCAGATTCCGTTTGGAAAATTCCGGGATAAAGGAACTCCAGTGGATAATCTGTCTTCTTACTCTGCTAATTCAGAACAGATTTTGTATATAGGAGCACTTTCTCAGATAAAAGAGGAGTGGATGGTATTTGTTTCAAAATCCGGTCTGGTAAAAACGGTGGAAGGAAAGGAATTCGATGTAAGCAGAAGAAGCATAAGCGCAACGAAGCTTTCAGATGAAAACGATACCTTGCTTCTGGTTGGACCGGAAAGCTTATATGATTATCTGGTATTGCAGTCAAAGGCAGGTTATTTTCTGCGTTTTTCGATCAAAGAGATACCGGAAAAGAAGAAGACAGCTCTGGGTGTGAAGGGAATGAAACTGGAAGAGGGAGAAGCTTTAGAGGCAGCATATCTTTTGGCCAGTCGTATCGAATATACAGTAGAATATAAAGAAAAGACAATTTCCTTAAACAAGCTGAAGCTTGGAAGCCGCGGTGCGAAGGGAACAAAGATCCGGGCTTAGGCAGACAAAAGCTGTTATTTTTTTAACCCTTGCATTGAAAAATAGCCTATGCTAAAATTTCAACTGTGACTTATATAC
>CAVFRH010000048.1:0-24205 GCA_963624695.1 bacterium | reverse complement strand
ACCCAGCATCCGTCATGCACTGGCCGGTGCAAACATCATTGTAAACCTTTCCGCATCCGATGAGATCACCGGGAAAAGCATCTATCGAAGAGATCTGGTAAAAGGTCAGTCGGCCAGACTTGTCTGTGGATATGTTTATTGTTCTGCAGGAGACGGAGAATCGACTCAGGATCTTGTCTACTCCGGTCACAACATCCTTGCAGAAAATGGAAACATTCTTGCGGAATCAAAGTGCTTTTGCAACGGCATCACCTATACCGAATTCGACATCAAGCGTCTGGAAGCAGACCGCAGAAGAATGACAACCTTTGAGATCGATCACAATGCACACTATAAAAAGATTAGCTTTTCCCTGCAGCCTTGTGAAACAAAACTGACCCGTTATATCGATCCGACTCCTTTTGTTCCAAGCAGCATTTCCGACAGGGAACGACGCTGTGAGGAAATTCTTATGATACAGGCTATGGGTCTGAAAAAGAGACTGGAGCACATCGGCTGCAACAGCGCCGTAATCGGCATTTCCGGCGGGCTGGATTCCACGCTTGCTCTTTTGGTTACCGTAAAGGCCTTTGACCTTCTTGGAAAAGATCACAGCGGAATCTGTGCGGTAACAATGCCAGGCTTTGGAACAACTGACCGAACCTATGACAATGCAGTAAAGCTTATTCATTGCCTTGGAGCCCAGTTCAAGGAAATCAGCATTGTTTCTGCCGTCACTGGACATTTTAAAGACATAGATCACGATATCAACGTCCACAATGTAACCTACGAAAACGGTCAGGCCAGAGAGAGAACCCAGATCCTTATGGATATGGCAAATAAAACAGGCGGCATCGTAATCGGAACCGGAGACCTTTCCGAGCTTGCCCTGGGCTGGGCAACCTACAACGGAGACCATATGTCCATGTATGCGGTAAATGCTTCTGTACCGAAGACTCTGGTAAGGCATCTTGTAAAATACTATGCAGACACCTGCAATGACCAGACTCTTTCCGAGACTTTGCTGGATGTATTGGATACTCCTGTATCTCCTGAGCTTCTGCCTCCGGAAAACGGTAAGATTTCTCAGAAAACGGAAGATCTGGTTGGCCCTTATGAGCTTCACGATTTCTTCCTCTATCATATGCTGCGCTGTGCAAGCAGGCCGGAAAAGATTTATCGTCTTGCAAAAATAGCCTTCAAAGAAAGCTACAGCGAAGAGTTTATTTTGAAATGGCTGAAAAATTTCTACCGCCGTTTCTTTGCCCAGCATTTCAAGAGAAGTTGTCTGCCGGACGGCCCGAAGGTTGGTACCGTAGCCGTATCTCCAAGAGGTGATCTGCGTATGCCGACAGATGCCTGCAGCAGACTCTGGCTGGATGAAATTGAACAACTTTAAACATCACATATTTTTGTCTTCACACAAAAATCCCGCTGCGAACAAATCGAAGCGGGATTTTCTTATTGTATAAAATTTGTAATATTCTCGTCGTTCAAGGGGAAGTCGTAGGTATTTAAATCTTCCCTCAGAACCCAGCCGAAGCCATGCCAAAACTGATTTCCGACTTCATTGTTTTTGTAGGCTACCAGCGAGATTTTGTTGATATGCTCTTTTTGAAGCTCTAACATAGCCTCTACAGCCATTGCTTTTCCGATTCCCTTGCGTCTGTGCTCTGCTTTTACACAAACATGGTAAAAGCATGCGGTACGTCCGTCGTGTCCGCAAAGAATGGTTCCTATGACCTCTCCATCCTTTTCTGCGATAATGGATGTGGCAGGATTGCGCCGGATAAAACGCTCCACTCCTTCTTTTGAATCGTCTATTGTGCGGATACCGAAGCCACGAATGGTCATCCAAAGCTTTTTTACCTGATCGTAATCTTCGATACACATTTTTCTAATTGTTACATCTTCTGTCATCTTTTTCACCTATCTTTTTCATTCTGCCCTTCTGTTTTAACACAGGCATGGATCAAAGTAAACGAAAAGATGTCCGGAAAGATTCTTCTCTTAAATTTCGCTGTATCCGTAGCTGTTTACCATGGCAGTAATCTTTTTCTTTGCTGCACACATCGGGCATTGATTGTATGGATAAGATCTGTATTCCGGAAGGTCATCTATATCAAACAAAGATGCGATCTGATAGCCGTCGTGCTCTTTTAAATTGCTGAAAAGGGCTGTGATTCCGGATACCACTCCTCCGTAATATTTAATACATTCCATGACTCTTTCCATGTGAAGACCGGTTGTTACATTGGACTGCAGGATCAGAACATTTTTCTTTTCTACCATGAATTTGTTGTTGTCACGGAAGATAATCCGTCCGCTGCTGTCACATTCCGGAGAGACAACATAAATGGTTTTGTGTTCATTCACGGAATAAAAGCCGGCATTTTGCAGGGCATCTGCCAGAAATGCTCCGATCACTTCTGTACCGTCCAGACAAAGAATGGTGTCTACAATGGTATTGTGAGCAATTCGCTGTGCAATGTAGTTTGCGGCTCCCTGCGCTTCGCTTTTTCTGGATTTCAGCGTTGTCATATCGATATAAAAGTTGATATGAGAATGATTGGTTGCGAAATGTCCCGGAAAAACACGAAGAAATACTTCATTTGATTTTTTTGATGAAAGTTTCAATGATCGCTGATTCATGGCGGCCCTCCTTTTTTGTTTGAATATAGTTATATCTTATATCACAAACAAATCGCTTTCAACAAAAACATACAAAAAAAGCATGTATTTTTGATATATCAGTTATTTATATGTACGTCTATCTGGTTATATGGTATTTCTATGCCTTCTGCATCGAAGGTAAGTTTTATATTCTCGTTCAGTTTCCACTCCATCAGCTTATATTCCAGCGGCTTTACCCAAACCCGATAGCCAAGTGAAACAGAACTATCTGCCAGTTTTTCTACATAAATCTGCATATCGTCTTTTTCCAGGATTCCCTCCTGGTTCTGCATGATTTCCCTTAAAACAGACAAGGCTTTTTTCAAATCTGCATTGTAAGAAATCCCTACACTGCCCTCCAACATTCTCTTTTCCAGCTTTGTGACATTTGTGATGGTATTGCCGGTCAAAGAGGAATTTGGCACAAGATGCACCTTGTTGTCGTAGCTTACAATGGTGGTATAATAAATTTCCAGCTTTTCTACGGTTCCTTCCAATCCAGCTGCATTGACAATAATATAATCTCCGGATTTAAAGGGCTTTAAGATAAGAAGCATGATTCCTCCGGCAAAGTTAGAAAGACCTCCCTGCAAAGCCAGAGATGCAGCCACACCGGCAGAAGCGATTACCGCTGCAATGGAGGATGCGGCCACGATATTCAGTTGTACGATCATGGTGACTACGGTAAAGATCAGAATACCGTAACGAAGAAGGGCAACTACAAAGCTGCTCATGGATCTGTCCAGATTGTGTTTTTCCATCCGCCCAGAAAGCCACTTGCAAAATCGTTTCGAAACCTTATAAACAATAATATAGATTAAAATACAGAAGGCAGCCTTGATCAAAAATTCCACAATAGAAGCCCCTGTTGTCTGGAGCCAGTTTTCTATAAAATTTAATTGCTCTGTTGCTGTTTCCTGCATATTACTCTCCGTAAGAAATGGTTTTCAGTGTAGAATCTATCGAATCTAAAATCTTTTTTGTATCATCCATTCTTTCTTCCGGTTCTTCTTTGCTTTGGGAAGCAAGTGTTTCCCGAATCAACATCAGATTTTTTTTTGAAATGGATGGAATAAAGTCTACTACACAGATCTCTTCTTTTTTCATATATATTATAACCTCAGCAAAATCATATCTACAAGACGTTCTTTAAGAATGCATAGCTATACAAAAGCAACCTTGTGATTATATCACCACAAGATTGCCTTTTCCATAGTTCCTTGTAAAATATTCGCAATTAAGAAATAATTTAAGCCGTTTCTCTTGCTTTCCAGATCTTTTTTTTGCAGCTGTTCCACCAGAAAATGGAGCAGATAATCGCAATGTAATCCGAAATCGACTGTCCCGCAATTACGCCATAGTAACCAACGGTAACCCGAAGGAGCAAAAGCAGAGGAATTAATACGACTCCCTGTCGCATAATGGAAAGCAAAAGAGAGGGAAATGGCTTTCCTACAGACTGCAAGAGGTTCATGTTCATAAAAAGGATTCCGATAAATGGTCCGGAAAGCATATAGGCTACCAGCATTTCCACTCCATAGTGGATTACATCTGCATCATTTATAAAAAGCTGAATGATGGAGCTTCTAAATAAAAAGTAAAGCAGGGTACAAAGCACTCCTGTGATAATGCAGATCTTTTTCGTATATTTTTCCACTCCGATGAAACGTTCCCTGTCTCCTGCACCAAATGCATATCCAAGTAAAGGCTGCACTCCGTTTGCAATGCCCATCTGGAAAAATGCAATGAACATATTTGCTTTAAAGACAATGCCGATGGCTGCGACTGCTGAATTTCCGTATACCAGGAGGATCTGATTTAAAATGATGGTAGAAACACTCATCAGTGCGGAAAAAATTCCGGTAGGAAGCCCGATTACGATCATGTCCAGATTCATACGGCTCCTCAACTTCAGAGCAGTCGGTGCTATGGTCAGTAACTTATCTTTGCAGATAAAAAACCAGACATAGTAAATGGAAGCGACTGCATTGCCGATTACCGTAGCGATTGCTGCTCCGGCCGCTCCCATGCCAAATCCAGAAATAAAGATCGGATCCAGAACAATGTTCAGCACCGTACCGATAATGTTTCCGATCATTGCCTCTTTAGAAGCTCCGGTTGCTCTTACAATGAAGCTAGCGGCTGCCGACCAGATAATAAAGGGAGATCCAATGGCAATGTAAATTACATATCCTCTTGCATCTGCCAAAGTCGAGGAATCTGCTCCAAAGAGCTGCAAAATTGGATTTGTAAAGATTAAGAGAATTGCCATTAAAAGCAATCCCACTGCTATACTTCCGTAAAAGGCAAAGGCGGAGGCATTTCCCGCTTTTTTGGAATTCTTTTCTCCAAGGAACTTGGAAATCAAGGCACTGCCTCCCATGCCAAGGATATTTGACATTGCCATCATCAAAATAAAGCAAGGATTGGTAAGGGACACGGCAGCAACCTGAATGGAATCTCCTGTCTGTCCTACGAAAAAGGTATCTGCCATATTGTAAATGACAGTGACCAATGAGGATATTACCGACGGAACAGCCATTTTGGCAACTGCCTTTTTGATTGGTGCTTTTGAAATGATTTCCTCTTGTGTCATTGCTGTGCTTCCTCCTTCAAAGAATTATTTACCCGAAGAAGAAGCTCCTTTAAGGTGGAAATCTCTTTTTCTGTGAATCCTTCTGTCATCTTTTTTTCCATTTCTTCCACAATACCTTCCGTCTGCTGACATAGAAGGTGGGCATTTTCCAAAAGACACACTTTTTTGATCCGCTTGTCTGTCTCATCCGGCAGATATTGCAAAAGAGCCTTTTCCCTTACCATGGATTTTATTACCTTCGCTATGGTTGACTGGGATACCATCATGGCTTTTTCCAGTTCCTTTAAAGATGCTGCCTTATCTTCTTTCTCATTCAGATATACCAGAATATGCATCTGAAATGCTGTGATGCCATATTCCTTCAGCATCCGGTTTTCTTTGCTGTCCTTTTGAACATTGATGGACTTGATCAGACTTCCGATGTCGTAACTATGATTCATAATTTTCTCTTTTCTTTCTATTTTAATGGTTTTTTATATTCCCATCAGCTTTAGCTATTCTAATACAAAGAGAAATAAAAATCAATGGCTTGCCATCGTTTTTTTGTTATGCTTTTACCAAAATAACAGAAAAATATCCGCTTTCCTCCTCCATGTCCTCCAGATGCTCAAAGACTCTCTCACCTTCCATGCCGCATCGCTCCACCAGGGAAGCTTTGGAAAGCTGCCCGCTCTCTAAAAGAGCCTTTTTTACTTCCAATACAGCTTTTCCGGATTTCATGAATATTTTATTTCCAGGAAGTGCGACTCCTTCTTTTGTCTGTCCGTGTGAAGCCGGAATAATGTGAAGCATTTCATCATCCTCGCACAGGCCTTTCTTCATTTTTGCAGCAGCGGCACAAAAAGAAGGGATCCCGGAAATAATTTCCGCTTCATAGCCTTTTTTCTGAATGATTTGAAAAATATACCAGCAGCTGGAATAAATGCAGGGATCTCCCAAAGTCAAAAGGGATACGCTCTTGCCTTCTTCCAAAAGACTGCTGATCTTTAAGGCGGCTTCTTTGTGGCTTTGGCTGCGCTCCTTTTGATCCCGGTTCATTGGAATTTCAAGAAGAAGGATTTCTTTTCCTTCAATATAAGAAGCTGCTATGTCCAGCGCCGTTGTCTTTCCCTTGCTGACCGGCCCTGCAATCACATCACATTCCTTTAAAATCCGAACTGCCTTCATTGTGATCAGCTCCGGATCTCCAGGGCCTACTCCCACCGCATAAAATCGTCCTTTCATCAAGCTATCCTGCTTTCCTTTTAAATGTAATTTGCCCTTGGTCCGCCGATGTATTTGGCACGAGTTCTGGCTGCTGTCAGGTGTGCCTCTCCAATTTGGGAAAGAGAAAGGCGAACCGGAACCGCAACATGCTTTAAATGCATCCCGATCAGGGTATCTCCAATGTCAAGTCCAGCCTCTGCTTTTATAAATTCCACGGCAACCGCTTCTTTCATATTTTCATATGCAAGGGTAGCAAAGGAACCGCCTGCCTTGGGAACCGGCTTTACATTTACAATCTCAAGTCCTCTCTCTTTTGCGGCTTCTCTTTCTATAATAATGGCCCTATTTAAATGCTCACAGCATTGTGCAGCAAGGAAAACACCATCTTCTTTGCAAGCATCCATAATTCCCTTTACCACATTTTCAGCCACCTCCGGCTTTGATTCGGAGCCGATCAATGCCCCTGTTACCTCACTTGTAGAGCAGCCTACTACCAATACATCCCTTGCCTGCAGCTTGCCAATCGAAATAATTTCTTTTGCTGCCTGGTAAGCCTGATTATATATTTCTCGGGCCTCTTCTTTTGAATGCTTCCATTCATAAGACTTTGTATGGTCTCCTTCTCTTCTTACTTTATCCATAACAATACACTCTCCTATTTCAAAATCTTTTTAACAACATCCATGGTAAAAGTCTGAGGAAGAAAGTCAAGATATTTTTTAACTGCGAAAAAGGCAAAGGAAAAGGGAAGGAACAATGGCGATTGCTCCTCCCCCTGGGGAATTGGTTAAAACCAATTTGAAAAAGAAATTGTTTTGCTTCGACAAGTCATAAGATAAGCAAAAAATGTGTTTTAATTTTGAGGAGAATGTGAAGTTTCTGTGAACTGTGTATTTCACCTTTTTTTCACAAAAAAATTTTTGCAATTGACGCTTCGGATGATATACTTTACGAAGAATCCTGTATCACAGGAAAATCGATTAAGGAGATGAACACTATGTTTTGTGAAAAATGCGGAAATCAAATAGAAGAAGGAAATTCCTTCTGCTCTGTCTGCGGAAATCCGGTCTCTCATTCAGCTTCGGAAGGTAATGAAGCAAACAGCCAGACAAACCAGCAGGCTTCTTCCTACAAGGCTTACAGCCAGGACCCTTACAGGGTATTAAAAAGACCTGTTATTGAAAGAGGACTTGCCGCCATTATCGGCTACCTCAGCTGGCTTGGATTTTTAATTGCAATGATCGGCGGAGACCGAAAGGAAAGCTATGAACGCTTTCACTTTAACCAGTCCCTTGGAATGATGATTGCCTTAACAGCCGGCCTTGTTTTATGTCATATCGGTGACAACTTAAATTATCCATATGCTATGTATTACGGAGGTTACCATATGACCGGTGCAGATATTGCAGGCATCATCCTGATGCTTCTCGGCCTCTTTCTTCTGATCTTCACCTTTGTATGCTGGCTGATTGCCCTGATCAGAGCCTGCAGAGGATCCGTAAAACCGGTTGCTGTTTTTGGATATATCCACTTGTTAAGATAACATTTTTAATGAATACTCGAAAAGGACACTGCGAATGTCCTTCAGAGTATTCATTTTTCATATCACCGAAAGTCTTTGAATGTCCAGATTTGAATAGTCCAATAGAAACATATTTTTGCTTTTGTTTGAATCATCCATATAATATTCCGAAAGAGCCTTTATCCGGATTCCTTTTCTTTCTAATTTATCCATTAATTCCCTATCACTTAATTTTGTATCTATTTTCAATATAAAATGCAGTCCTGCACAGTTTTCTATAATATGGCATTTTTCGGCATATCTGCTCTTCCAGATCAGCTCCAGCAGTTCCCTTCTTTTTCGACTGTAATAAAGCCGCATCCGATTGATATGTTTCTCGAAATATCCAAGGCTTATAAATTCCGAAAGAGCGTACTGCTCAAAATTTGACACGGTGCAGGAATAAAAGGAAAAGCTTTCATAAAAGCGATTTGCAAGCTCTGCCGGAAGGATCATATAGCTAATGCGGATTGTCGGTGAAAGGGTCTTAGAAAAGGTATTCATGTATATTACCTTTCCGCAGGCGTCCATGCCAAACATGGGCAGGATTGGCTTTCCGTTTACACGAAATTCACTGTCATAGTCATCTTCGATAATATATCTGCCCTCTTTTTCGTTTGCCCAAGCCAGCATTTCGTAACGTCTGGCTGCCGGCATCACAATTCCGGTGGGAAAATGGTGAGCCGGACTGATATGGGCAATATCCGCACCACTTTTATTTAATGATTCCATTGACATTCCAAAAGAGTCCAGGCTTGCAAGTTTGCAGTCTACATGATTTGCCCTGTATATGTCCAGGAGCTTTCGGTAACCCGGATTTTCAATACAGTATTTTTTGTCTGATCCAAGAAGCTGTATCAAAAGGGTATACAAATACTGGGTTCCAGCCCCTACGATAATCTGCTCCGGGTCAACCTGCATTCCCTTGAAGGAATACAAATGCGCGGCGATGGCTTCCCGAAGCTGTCTGCAGCCGCCTGTGTTACAAGGTTTCATCAGCTCTTCTTTTTTGGAGGATATCACATTTCGCATTACTCTCGCCCAGACCGTAAAGGGGAAATTGTCCGGATTCGTCCCTGAGCCGGAGAGCTCCAGATACTCTGTTTTCTTTTTCTCCGTCTTTTTTACGGCAAGGGATACCGGAGACCCGCTCGGAATCTTTCCAAGTCCAGAAATTTCTGAAACATAGTAGCCTTTCTTAGAAATGGTATAAATATAACCTTCACTGGCCAGCTGGTCATAGGCATTTTGGATCGTAATGGTACTAATGCCGTTGTTTTTTGCAAAGCTTCTCTTGGATGGCAGCTTTTCATTTGCTTTCAGATTTCCTTTTATAATGTCGTTTTTTAAGCATTTATAGATATACTGGTACACCGGTTCGTCTATGTTTTCGAAATTGTAAGTAAGCATCGTTTTCCCTTTATCTGGACTCTTTAATTAGATTGTTTTGGGTATTTTTTTATAACCAAGAAGATTGTAACATATTCCAGGACAGGAAACAAGAAATGCTGCCGCATGAAAAAATATAATGAATACTCTGAAGGGAACCTCCGCAGCGTCGGTCCTTCCCGAATAGAGACGTAAGTCTCATGAGGGTTAGTACCGCTACGCGAGGGTGCTGAACGTCCGGGGGACGTTCGTTTAGCACCGACCGAAACGGAGTGTAGATAAGTGCGAACGGTTTCCGGAAGAGTATTCATTAAAATAACTCATGCGGCAGCCTCACAGAAAGGAGATTTTCATGAAAGATACACAATATGAACTGAATAAGGGGCTGGCACAGATGTTGAAGGGCGGAGTCATTATGGATGTCACTACACCGGAGCAGGCAAGGATAGCCGAAAAAGCAGGGGCCTGCGCTGTAATGGCACTGGAGCGAATTCCGGCAGATATAAGGGCGGCAGGCGGTGTCAGCCGTATGAGCGATCCGAAAATGATCAAAAGCATCCAGGATGCCGTCAGCATTCCGGTTATGGCGAAATGCCGTATCGGACACTTTGCAGAAGCACAGATTCTGGAGGCCATCGAGATCGACTATATCGACGAATCCGAGGTTCTTTCCCCTGCAGATGATATTTACCACATCAATAAAAAGAATTTCAAGGTTCCCTTTGTCTGCGGAGCAAGGGATCTTGGAGAAGCTCTTCGCCGTATAAATGAAGGTGCTGCAATGATCCGGACAAAGGGAGAGCCAGGAACCGGAGACATTATCCAGGCGGTAAGACATATGCGGAAAATGAATTTCCAAATCCGCCATGCTGCATCCCTGCAAGAAGACGAGCTCTTTGAAGAAGCAAAGACCCTTCAGGTACCTTATGAGCTTATAAAATATGTAGCCGAGCATCAAAAGCTGCCTGTTGTAAATTTTGCAGCCGGCGGTATTGCTACTCCTGCTGACGCCTCCCTTATGATGCAGCTTGGTGCAGAGGGCGTCTTTGTAGGGTCCGGCATCTTTAAATCCGGCAATCCTCAAAAAAGAGCAGAAGCCATTGTAGAAGCCGTGACGAACTTTATGGATTTCAAACTTATTGCAAAGCTTTCCGAGGATTTGGGAGAAGCAATGGTTGGCATCAATGAATCTGAAATTCAGCTGATTATGGAGGAGCGAGGAAAATAATGCAGATTGGAATTTTAGCAGTTCAGGGTGCTTTTATTGAACACAAAAAAATGATAGAGGAGCTTGGTTCCAGCTGCACCCTGCTCCGCAGCAAAAAAGACCTTGCCCATCTGAACGGTCTGATCCTGCCAGGAGGAGAAAGTACGGTTCAGGGACGACTTCTTGAACGGCTTGACATGATGACAGAGCTGCGAGAGCTGATCCAAGACGGCCTTCCAACCCTTGCTACCTGCGCTGGCCTGATCCTGCTGGCAGAACACGTTGAAAATGATCCGGCAAGCTACCTTGCCACCCTGCCGGTAAGTGTAGTAAGAAATGCCTACGGCAGACAGCTTGGAAGCTTTTCTACAACCGCTCCCTTAAAAGGCTTTGGTACATTTCCTATGACATTTATCCGGGCGCCCTATATCAAAAGCGTATCCAAAGAAGTAGAAGTTCTGGCTACAGTGGATGAAAGAATCGTTGCGGTATCCTATCAAAATCAAATTGCCCTTTCCTTCCATCCGGAGCTTGGATGCGATGTTCGCATCCATAAGGCCTTTCTGGAACGGATTGCAAAAGCCTGACCGTGTGACTTTTGGTGCCACGCAAAAAGATCCTGTTTCCAGACGTTTCCGTCCGAACAGGATCTTTTTTTCCAAAACCGAATCTCTAAATGAGCAACTTATAAGCCTCCCGGCTTAAAAAGAGATTCGATTCTAAGAAACATTACTTTTCACTATTCTTTTTTCTATATGCAACAAGAGCAATCACCAGTACACACACGGCAGCAGCTCCGGCAACAATGTAAGCGGTAAACTGGGTTGTATCACCTGTATCGGTTCCCTTAGAAGGTGTACTTGTAGGAACAGTGGTAGGTGTTGCGGTCGGCTCCACCTGATATGCATTCTTAAAGGATGCTGAAGCAAGCTTATCCTCTGAACCATCCTTTGTTAAAATCGCAGTTTCCTTCAGGCCGCTTCCATCAGAAGCATTTGTGATATATACAGTCAGATTGTAAACTGTGCTGTCATAGCTGCACTTTTCGTTCGTACCCTTGCTCTGATAGATCGTATAAGTGTAGACACCGACTCTATCGTAGCTGATTGCCGGAAAGCTCTGTGTTTGTGCTCCCTTTAAGCTCATCTGATACAGTCCATTTTCACTTCCGCTTGGCATTGGATAGGATGCATCCTCTGCTTCTAAGTTTACAGTAAAACTCTCATCCTCTTTTGGAAGCGTTCCGGAAAGAGAAATCTCTACCGGGATGGACACTTGCAAATCCTCCTCGGCCATTACCGGCTGTGCAAGGAGCAGCCCACACGTAAGAGCCATAAGCATAAGGGAAATCCTGCGCTTTAACTTTTTCATACTATTCTTCCTCCTAATCAGCTGTCTGGTAAGGCTCCATTACAGCCAGAATTATTGTTCTCGCATCGGTAAAATCTGTAGAACAGGTGGACATTGCCAAAACCTTCCCATTGTCCATCTGCTTTAGCTCCTCCAACAGCTCATTTCGAAGATGAAGACTGTTCGCTTCCACAAAGGAAAGGAGCCCATCTATATCAGTCTGCCACTTCTCCGGATCGAAGATTTCATCCTCTCCGGCTCCGGTCAGAAGGCAGGCAAAGATTTCAAGTTTATAGCTGCTATCGGGGAGCAGGAGCATTCCGCTTGTATTTTCTTCAAAGAATGTTTCCTCTTTATATTTATCCAGATCTCCGAACATTTTACTTGCTGCCATATGATGGCCATACAGTAGGTTGTAAGAATCTGTAAAATCCCGATTATTCCTGCTGTCCAGAAAAATGCTCCCGCTGAGAGCAAAATTTCCATATACATCCTTGTTAATGTAAGTCAGGTTGGTAGTTCCCTGCAGCACAGGATAATCAATATTTGTTCCGTCCAGTGTAATCCAGGCACATACATCTGAATTAATGGCCTGCAATTCTTCAAAAGAAGCTTTTCCATCTTCATCAATTACCGGCTTATACCGAAGCATATCCGCCTGTACATTTTCTGCTGTGGTATAGATTCTCTGGTCATCCCACAGAGAATAGATTGCGTATCCGGCCGCTGATAAAATGCATAGAACAACGACCAATGTCACAAGAAAATTAGATACATTTAAAATTTTTCTCGCCATATTCATCCGGTGCGAATACCACGCACCCATTTCCGGAGGGCGGGGCAGAAAAGCTGCCCCCAACCGGAAACTATTTTATTTTTCTAATCAATCTTCGTTAGATTTTCTTCTTCTTGAAACAAAGAATACTGCGCCTGCACATGCAGCTGCACCGATTACAACTACATAAGGCATCATATCGGTATAAAGACCGGTATCCGGCTCATCGATTCCCTTGTCGTTGGTAATTGTAACAGTCTCGGATGCACTGTTAACTACACTGTCTGTATCTGTAGAAGTATAAGTTGTTGTATAGCCTTCACTTGAATAGTCAGACTCTTTTACAGTATAAGTTACTCCATAAGGAATGTTAGCGAAGCTTACAGTACTGCCATCTGTTATGTCAAATGTAAGAGCATATACACCACTCTCGGACCAGTCACTTGGATCGATTGTTTCTGTTTCTCCCTTATAATTTGTATATGTGATTGCACTGTTTACAGTTGTTCCTTCTTCTGCAGTAAAGACAACCTGTACTTCATAGTTCTTTGTCTTGTCACCTAAATTACCGGTAACATCTTTGGTTACTTCAAGAGTACCTGCAGAATAGGTATTCTCATCAAATGTATCTGTCTTTACATCGCTGTCTGCTTTCTCAGCATGAACACCAGCTACACGAATAAGACCATTCTCATCGTTCAGTACGGTTACAACCAACTTCATAGGAGTTGTACGGTAAGTAACACCCTCTGTGCTTCCAGCAATCTCATTGAAAGAATAGGTGTATACACCAACGCTTGTATACTCCGGAAGTGTAATGGTTACAGGCTTTGTGGTTCCAGCTTCACCTGCAGCGAAACTAACATTTGCAATGGTCGGAACCGGAGCGTTTGCTGTTGTAACATCATCTGCAGCATTTGTTACAGATGTACAGGTCAGTGCAGAAAAGCTAAAGGTCTCTGCCGGACTTGTTGTTCCTTCATTTGTCAATGTGTAAGTTTTGTAAAGTGTAGCAGTTGCCTGATCTGTATAATCTGTGTCTGCAAAAACTGTTGCACTCATGCTCAGGGCAAGGACTGCGCCAAGAGCGATGGAAGTAAATTTTCTCATCTTACTTCTCCTCCTTAATAATAAAATAATATGATAAAAGCGCCATGCTCAATCATCGAAGCTATATATCTCTTCTTCTCAAAAAGCTTAAAATCTTTCCTTTTACATCTTTCAGGCTGATTGCCCCGAAATCACGGCTGTCTCTTGCCTCGGTTCTGTAATCTCCAAGGATGAAGACGGCTCCCTCTTCCACTGTGTAGGGATAAGTGATTTTGTCTCTTGCATAGGTTGAATAAAGAATCTCTCCTGTCTGCCTCGTTCCGTTTACCAATAAGTCACCGCTTTCATCTAAGATAACGGTGTCTCCTTCTCTTGCTACAATCCGTCCCGCATAAAGCTGTCCATCTACGCTGTAGATTACCGGATCATTTTTCATGTAATCGCCCTGCAGGCGGTAAGCCAGAACCAGATCGCCATCCTTGATGGCCGGAAACATATCATTTCCACTGACCTGGGTCAGCAGGAAAAGTCTGGTAAATAAAAGCCCAAGGATCACTACCAGCAATATGAGGCGAAGAAACAAATTCGCATATCCTTCCCGATCCAAAGCCTTATTTCTTTTCCGAAGAATGATCTCCCCGGCCGTTTCGGAAGCCTTATTCTTTCCTGCCATCTTCTGCTCCCTCACGTCTGCCCAAGCCGATCCGATATTTCTTTTCCCCATATACAATCTGCTCACCAATCAAGGTGTCATACCTTGTCCGCTCTGCAGACAAGGCAGCCTCGTAAAGCCGGTTCAATTCGGAAATCTTTTTCCAGACATCAGACTCTTTCACTCCACCGAAAAGCCTCTTTTTGAATTTCAGCTTTTTCAGCCACTCCAGCATCTTTTTGTGTTCTTCATTCAATGCTTCGGTAGCGTAAATATCCTTTTCAACATTCTTCTCAACAGATTCTTCTGCTGATTTTTTCTTTTTTCTGCTCATCTTTTGTCCGTATTAATGTGTTTTCTTTTTCAGGAGCATCCATGCTGCAAAGGAAGCTGTAACTCCAAGGATCACATAGTAAGGAACCGGATTATCAAAAATTCCAGTATCAATAACTGTTTCCTTATCGTTTGTGAAGGTAAGGCTCATGTCATCTGTTCCAACTGTTACACTTGCAGAAGATGCCTCAACCTTTTTTCCATCACCAATCTGATAGCTTGTTGTATATCCACTTTCCGACTCTGCATCCTCACTGACGGTAACAATACTTCCAATCGGAACCTGGAAGACTTGGCTTTCACCATGCTTCAAAGTAAAGTTCTTGGTTTCTCCACCAATTGTTATGGAGAAGGCAAACTCTTTACTTCGATCTCCGATATTTCCTGTTACCAATTTTGTTACAGTCAAATCTACGTATTTTGCCTGGAAGGTCCACTTGCCGTAGAGATTTATGGTGTCATTTCCCATCACCACAGAAGTAACCTTTGTATCCGGATCTAAATCCTCTGATGTGTACCATCCGTCGAAGGTCCACTCTCCACCGTTTGTTTTATCTTCAACTGCAGCCGTACCGTATGTGTTGTCTACTGCAACTGTGTCACCTGCATAATGCTCTGCAGTATCGTAAGGCACCTGATCGATGTCGCTCGGATAAGAAGCATAGTCTCCCTCGTGGCTGACATGGTAAACAATTCTATTCTTCGGAGCGATGTCGCAGCTTGTAGATGCTGACTTTGTAATCACCGCTGTAGAACCAATTGACTGGTCATCACTTACATTCAACTTGCAAGAGTAAGTAACTTCTGCCTCTACATTCAGCTCCACCGTTCCACTTGCACAGTCCGCCTGACTTGCTGTATAAGCAACCGTTGCTGTGTAATTTCCGGAAGAATCCTTCGTCCAGGTCAGGCTGCTGGTATCAATCACATTTCCGTTTATGGTAAGGCTTGTAGCGTTTACCCCCTGTACTGTTTCCAGTCCTCTTGTTGTTTTTCCCGGTGTAATGCTGATGGTGAAATTCACAACATCATTTGGCTTTACTCCTGACTTCTTATCCGGTGTTGCAGAAACTGTGATATCCGGAGACTGTGAGGTTATTTCCAAGCTCTGGCTCATACCACTGTTATTTTGAGCCGCTCTCATGTATCCAAGCACTCCGACATAACCAAGCTCTTTTGCCTGAGAAACCAATTTGGCAATCGACGGATAGCTGCTGATATTTCCCTTATTTCCATCAATGCTGTATATGTCGTTGTTTCCGGTTGCTCCGGCTCCAACCAAAAGGTAGTTGCTGTTTGGTTTTACAAAGAAAACAACATATCCTGCCTGAGAGTTAGAATTGAAGTTATTCAGTGTAATGGTCTGTCCGCTTGTAGCAGTCTGAAAGTTCACCGAATCCGTCACATCGCTGGATGAGTGATAAGCAAAATAAATCATCTCTGTATTGTTCAGTGTCGGATCAACTGTAAAGGTATAACCTGAGCTTGAGCTTCCACCGCCCCCCCAGTAGTCGTTTACCACAGCATTGATATTGCTTTCGTCGCTTTGCTCGCTTGCTGCATTAATGTTGCTTTCGTTACTTTGCGCTTCCGCATCACCTACATTGTCGGAAACACTTACTGTTTCAGGGTTCTCAGCATCATCCGCCCTTACGATCTTTCCAGAAAATGTAGTCATACTGAAAAAGCACATAAGGCAAAGGATCAGTGCCAGCAGTCTCCTGAAAAAGCTATGTTTTTCATTGCATCTGTCTTTCATTTGAAATACCTCCCACTCTATCTTTAAGCCCCATTGGATGCATAAAAGTCCGAACCAAAAAATACATAATTAATATTATGTCCTGCACTTATAAAACCATTTATATCTAGAAGAACTATATCATTGACTTTACTCAAAGTCAATATACAAAACAAGAAAACATTTTTTAGACTCGGGCCTTTCTTGCGTCAAATCAGACATTAAAAATCCATTTTAACTGAATTTTTTCGAATAATTATTCATCCATATTAATTTTTACACAAAAAAAAGAAAAGTAACGTGCTTTCCTTCAAAATACATCCCTTCCGGACAGACATAATATTAATTATGTCTTTTTTTATGCATAAATATTTCAGATCAACAGTCCCAGATGTTCTATTTTTCTCCTGTGTTCTCGATCGGTTGTCATGATATAAATTCGAGTTGTTTCAATGCTGCTATGTCCTAACAGATCCGCCAGCTTTGCAATATCCTTATCGATTTTATAAAAGCATTTGGCAAAAAGCTTGCGAAGATTGTGAGGAAACACCTTTTTACTGTTCACTCTTGCCTTTCGGCAAAGCTTTTTCATTTTCGCCCAGATATACCGCCGATCCAGTGGTTTTCCGCTTTTTCCAAGCAATATGGCACCTGTATAGATCTTCTTCTTTTTTGCATAGTCCAGCAGGAGCTTACGCAGCTTGCCCGGCAAAAGGATCCTTCTGATCTTTCCTTTGCAATTCACTACGATTCTCCCATTTTTTAAATTTTCAACCGTAAAAAAGCGAAGCTCCGATACCCTTATCCCAGTGGAACAGATTGCCTGGATTGCAAGATAGAGTCTGTGATTTTCTTTTGCCGCTTCTAAAAGACGCAGATATTCTGCTTTGGTAAGTTCCTTTTCCTCATCCATATAGCTGCATTTTTGAAGCCTTATGGATTTTGCCTTGCAGTCCATCCGTCCCCAAAAGCCAAGAAAGCTGTTTAAGCTGGCCAGCATCGAATTGATGGATTTTGCAGCATAATTGCTTTCTAACAAAAAGGCTTTGTATTCCATTACTACTCCCTTGGACAATTCCCTTGTCCCAAGAAAATCCAGAAATTTCCGAAGATCCCTTAGGTATTTTTCTACGGTTGCCTGTGATTTCTCCTCCTGTCTTAAATATTCTTCAAAGTTCTGCAGCTCTTTTCCTGTAATTTTCTTCATGATAATCCCTCCTTAATCGTACATTTGCCTATAGTTTTTACCATAGTCTCTTCTTTCGGTCAAAATCGAAGGTTATATGAATATTTTTGGGAAAACGAAAGAGGTCCTGCCTGCAAAGCGCAAGGCAAGACCCCATTTTTTAAATGTGATAGAAATGATAAGATGTTTCGGAATGATAGTCCGTATTTGCCGGAACAATAGGCGATACAAAATTTGGATCGTTTACCGCATTTGGACAGAACTGGGATTCCAGGCAGAAGCCCTGGCGGTCATGATAAGCCGCACCCTTCTTTCCGGTCTGCTCTCCAATGAAGTTTCCGGCGTAGAACTGCATTGCACAGCAATCCGTAAAGGCTTCCATTGCAATGCCGCTTTCCTCGCAAACCGCTCTTGCAGCAAGCTTTCTTTCTCCCGGCTTTTCGCTGAGCACATAATTGTGATCGTAACCCTTTGTAAATTTCAGCTGTTCAAAATCCGCCTCGATATCTTTGCCTATTTTTTTCGGCTCTGTAAAGTCCATTGGTGTTCCCTTTACTGCAGCATTTTCTCCGTTTGGGATGGACTTTGAGTCGATAACCGGATTGTATTTTTCTGCCATCAGCTGCAGTGTATGCTGGCAGATTGATCCGCTTTCATGGCCTGCTAAGTTAAAGTAGGTATGGTTTGTAAAGTTCATAATGGTATCTGCATCCGCCTTTGCATCGTAAGTGATGTGAAGAGTATTTTCTTCATCCAGACGGAAGGTCACGGTTATATCCAGGTTGCCCGGGAAACCCTGCTCCTCTTCCGGGCTATAGTGGTAGAGGCTGATGGCGGAATCTGTGTATTCCTTTACCTCCCAAAGAAGGGTATCGAAACCTTTTTTTCCGCTGTGCAGATTGTTTTCATTTTCATTCTGATCAATCTGGTATTCCTTGCCATTTACCGAAAAGCGGCCGTTTGCAATTCGATTTCCGTTTCGGCCGATGGTTGCTCCAAAAAAACAGGTGTGCTCTTCGTAGCCTTTTGCATCATCGTAGCCCAGTATAATGTCTCGAATCTTTCCTTCCTTATCTGGAAAGAAAACAGATACCAAGGCTGCACCGTAGTCCGTTATCTTTACCTGCATATGATTTGCATTTTCCAATGTATAAAGAGAAGCATTTTCTCCCTTACTGGTTACGCCAAAGGATTCTTTCTTCATTTCTTTTTCCTCCTATTATAAAGGTATATACACATATGGCACCCCTAAAAAGGGATGCCATACAATTTTACAATTTGTTTTTTTATTAGTTACCTTTCTTACGATTGGAAACTACGTCGAAGATAACAGCTACAAGAAGAACTGCACCTTTGATTACATACTGCCAGGAATCACCAACACCCATGATAGACATACCCATGTTGATAACACCAAGAAGAAGAGCACCGATCAGGACGCCCGGGATTGTTCCGGAACCACCGTATGCAGAAGCACCACCGATGAAGCAGGAACCGATTGCATCCATCTCGTAAGAAGTACCGGTAGAACCTGTAACAGATCCGACACGAGCCAGGCAAAGAAGTCCGCAAAGACCTGCGATCAGACCCATGTTAGCATATGCAAAGAAGTAAACTTTGTCAGTATTGATACCGGAAAGCTTTGTAGCCTTCTCGTTTCCGCCGACTGCGTAGAAGTAACGGCCAAATGCTGTCTTAGAAGTAATGAAGTTGTAGATCAGGCAGATTGCAACAACCCAGATCAGCATTACGGAGATACCTTTGTACTGTCCTAAAAGGTAGCAATAAGCGAATAATACGAAGGAAATGATAACTGTACGTCCGAAATCAACAGCTGCGCTGGACTGACGATAACCTTTTTTCGCTTTGTTTACTCTTGATTTGACTGTTCTGTAGAAAAGAATTACGATGATTACGATTGCAACAATGATAGGGGAAAGGATTCTTTCATCACTGTCAAGTCCCGGAACCTTAATGTAAGCAGTGAAGATGTTCAGGAAAGTTGTATCCTGAACTGCTACTGTTTTACCATCCAGTACCAGACGTCCGATACCACGGAAGATGAACATACCACCCAGGGTTGTGATGAATGGAGGGATTCTTACGAAGCCGATCCAGTAGCCCTGCCAGATACCAGCTGCAAGACCAAGTAACAAAGAAACAATGATCGTAAGGATTGGATTAATTCCAAAGTTTGTGATCATAACAGCGGCAACACCGCCAACCATACAGATAACAGATCCTACAGAAAGATCGATGTTACCACCGGTTAAGATACAGAGCAGCATACCACAGGCCATAACCAATACGTAGCCGTTCTGAAGAAGCAGGTTCGACATGTTCTGAGCGTACAGAAGACGTCCGCCTGTCAGGAAATAGAACAAAATAAATACACAGATAAGGGCTATAACCATACTATATTTGGTAAGGAAGCCTCCTATGTCAACAGATTTCTTTTTTTCCATTCTTTTACACTCCTTTCAACTCTGATTACTTGCTCTTGATGATGAAGCCCATGATCTTCTCCTGAGTTGCATCAGCTGCATCAACTTCGCCTTTGAGTTCACCCTCATTCATAACATAAATTCGATCGCACATACCGATCAGCTCCGGCATTTCGGAAGAAATCATAATAACGGATTTTCCTTCTTCTGCCATTTTATTGATCAGACAATAAATATCGTATTTTGCACCAACGTCGATACCACGGGTCGGCTCATCCAGAATCAAGATATCCGGCTCTGTGAACATCCACTTTCCAAGAAGTGCCTTCTGCTGGTTACCACCGGAAAGATTTCCGACCTTCTGTTCAACGGATGGGGTCTTCGTTCCCATTTCCTTTGTCATCTTCTCGGCAACATCTTTTTCTGATGCACTGTCAATTACACCGCCGTTGCAGACCTTATCCAGTCTTGCAAGGGTTGTATTGAAGGTAATGGACTCTCCAAGAATCAGACCGTTGGTCTTACGATCCTCTGTTACATAGGCGATCTTTTGTTTGATTGCCTGTTCCGGGGTCTTTAATTCTACCTTCTTGCCGTCAATGTAAAGCTCACCCTCGATCTTGGAGCCGTAGCTTCTTCCGAAGATGGACATTGCCAGCTCGGTACGGCCTGCACCCTGCAGTCCGGAAAATCCGATAACCTCTCCTTTATGTAATTTAAAGGAAATGTCTTTGTCTACTATTTTATCGTGATATAAAGGATGGTATACAGTCCAGTTCTTTACTTCCATCTTGACTTCTTTGTGTTCCTTGCGCTCACGCTTCGGATAACGGTCATCCATGGAACGACCAACCATGCCTTTGATTATTCTGTCTTCTGTAAATTCATCTACGCCCTTAACCAGAGTTTCGATTGTTGAACCGTCTCGGATAATTGTAGTTTTATCCGCACAATAGATAATCTCATTCAGCTTATGAGTAATGATGATGGATGTCAGTCCTTCTTTTTTGAAGGCGATCAGAAGATCCAAAAGCATCTTTGCATCCTCATCATTCAGAGATGATGTAGGCTCATCCAGGATCAGCAGTTTAACGTTCTTAGAGAAAGCCTTTGCAATCTCTACCAGCTGCTGTTTACCGGTACCTATATCTTTGATTAGTGTCTGGGCGGATTCATTTAATCCAACCTGTTTCATATGTTTTTCAGCTTCACCATAGGTTGCATCCCAATCAATGGTGCCTGTTTTTGTCTTCTGTTCATTTCCGAGGAACATGTTTTCACCGATTGTTAAGAGTGGAATTAAGGCTAATTCCTGGTGAATAATAACAATGCCTTTTGCCTCGCTGTCTTTCAGTGTTTTAAACTGACAAAGTTCGCCGTTGTAGTAAATTTCTCCGGTATAAGAACCCACCGGATAGGTTCCGGACAGGACATTCATAAGGGTGGATTTTCCTGCACCGTTTTCCCCGATCAGAGCGTGAATCTCGCCCCTCTCAACCTTTAAGTTTACATTGTCCAATGCCTTAACTCCGGGGAAGGTCTTTGTTATGGATTTCATCTCCAAAATAGTGTCTGCCAAAAGATTCTCCTCCTCTCACCCTTCTTAAAATGAAGGCAGGACTTTCTTGTTGCCCTGCCTTCATTTAGGCTTTTTTTACTCTTTGAATCTTACTCAGTTGCTGCTACTACGTAGTCGCCATCCTGTACATAAAGTCCGGTGTCTACGAGGTCAGTAATGTTATCAGCTGTGATAACGTCAGGAACTAACAGGAAGGATGGGCACTTGTTGCCATCAGATGTCTCGTAAGACTCTGTGTCATATGCACACTCAACGCCGAATTCCTCTGTAAGGCTCTCATCGATTGTATCGCCATTGATAATAGCCTCTGCAAGCTTCAGAGTAACGATGGACTCGTTGCTTACATTTTTGTAAACTGTCATGGACTGAACGCCATCAACGATGTTCTTCAGGTTAGCCTCATCTCCGTCCTGTCCGGTGATGATGATGCTGTTGCTTCCCTTGTAGTCAGAATCAATTGCCTGTGCTACACCAAGTGCTGTTGCATCGTTAGAGCAAAGCCAAGCATCAAGCTGTGTTCCGTCTGCATAGTAAGAAGAAAGAACGTTCTGTGCTCTCTTCAAAGCTTCTGCTGTATCCCATTTATCTGTTGCAACAGTATCGAAGTCTGTCTGTCCTGAAGGAACATTCAGAGTACCTGCATCGATGTATGGCTGAAGAACATCCATAGCTCCGTTGAAGAAGTATGTTGCGTTGTTATCAGCAGGATCGCCTGCGGTAAGCTCAAGGTTGTAGGTCTTGTCGCCTGCGTTGTCAAGGTCAAGAGCGTCTACAATGTACTGTCCCTGTAAAGTACCTACTGTGTAGTTATCGAAAGATACATAGTAGGAAACAGCGTCATTCAGGATCAGACGGTCATAGGAAATAACCGGAACACCTGCATCAGCTGCCTCGTCCATTGCTGTGTTAAGTGCTTCTCCGTCGATTGCTGCTACAACCAGAAGATCTACACCATCTGCAAGCATGTTCTGGATATCGTTAACCTGCTTTGCTGTGTCGTTATCGGAATAAGTGATAACTACATCATAGCCGGCTGCCTTGAACTGCTCCTCTAAGTAACTTCCATCACGGTTCCATCTCTCAAGTGACTGAGTAGGCATTGAAATACCAATCTTTGCATCTGTTATTGCTGCAGTTGAAGATGCAGAAGATGCTGAAGACTCGGAAGATGCCTCTGAGCTGGATGATGCTGAAGATGTGGAAGCTGCAGAAGATGCTGCGCTGCTGGATGAAGAACTGCTTCCGCAAGCTGCAAGTGAAGCTGCCATAGCAGTAACCAGTAATCCACCGATTATACGTTTTTTCATTTTTGATTTCCTCCTTTTTCTTGTTGATGTTACTATATCACAAGATTTCGTGGAAAAACTTGTCTTCTTCTTCACATTTTGTATAGCATATGGCTTCTGTTTACAAAAAAACAGGACATTTTTGTGGTCTCAAAAATATCCTGTCCTAATTTTATGCTAATTTAATAATTTCTTAACGAACGTTTAAGTATATGTCGTCTTCTTCGTGGTAAATTCCCGTGATTTCCTCATCCATGTTGTCTTTTGTGACCGCAATAGGGGAAAGTTTTTCATAAGGGACATCGTAGCTTCCGTCGTTGATGGTATCTTCTGCGGCAGGTTTCACTCCCCCGGCCAGATCCACAGCCAGCTCTGCTGCCCTTTGGGCCAGCTTTTCCACCGGTTTGTAAACTGTCATGCACTGGGTTCCCTCTACGATTCTCTGACAGGCATCCAAATCTGCATCCTGTCCTACCACACAGACGCTTCCTGCCAGTCGGTTTTCCGAAAGGGAACGGATGGTATTGCCGGCAATACTGTCATTTCCGCACATGATCCCGCTTGGCGCTTCATTTGCTGCCAGATAGCTGCTAGTATACTGGAAGCCCATTTCTCCCATCCAGCCCTCTGCGTAATCCGTTTCTGTGACAGTTAGATCGGATCCTTCCAGTTCCTTCGAAAAACCGGTCATGACCTGGGCTACATTGTTGTCTGCAGTCGGTCCGCAGATCTGTAAAATCGTACCGCTGCCTCCCAGATGTTCTTTCATGTGCTGAGCCATAAGGCGGCCAACCTCTTCGTTATCAAAGGAAATGTAATAGTCTACCCCCGCATCTAAGACCAGTCTGTCGTAGGCGATTACCGGAATGGAAGCATTTTGTGCTTTCTTTATAACCGAACGAAGCTCGGAGGTATCTTCACTGCTTGTAACCATAACCAAGATAATGACATCCACCTGCTGTTCGATGAAATACTCGATCTCGTCTACCTGCTCTGACAGAGAGCCATTGGCATTTTGTACATTCACATCTGCCCCCAGTTCATTTGCCGTAGAAACCAGCACATCTCTGTCTCTTTGCCATCTTTCCAGAATGAAGGAATCAAAAGAAACTCCGATCTGAAGTTTTTTCTTTTCGCTGTGGCTTTCTGTCGTTTTTTCGGAAGCAGTCTGCTTGTTCTCCACTTCCTTCCAGCTGCTGAC
>CAVFRH010000047.1:0-2725 GCA_963624695.1 bacterium | reverse complement strand
TTTCGGAAGATGATTGACTTCCTGAAATAGAATATCTGATACCAAGGACAAAAGGAAGGATTAATGGTGTTAGTCAACTAAACAAAAAGCCCTTTGAGAGAAACATTCTCATCAAAGGGCTTTTGTCAGTTACATTTTTAATATACAACAGCATCATCCGCTGTAAATCCACCAAGGGAATTCTCCTTCGTCTGGATACAGACAAAAGAAATCCCTGCATCCTCTGCAGCAAAAAACTGACGCTTTGCAGCCGGAGAAATTCGAAGCCACACTCCGGCAGTAAGAGCGATTTCTTCTCCGTCAATCACAACCTTACCTTTTCCGTCAAGAATGCCATAAATTTCTTCATTTGTCTTATGAGAGTGAACAAAGGGAACACTTGCTCCTGCAGGAAGATTATTGATACTGATCTCAGCGCCTGTCAGGGAAAGTGTCTCGTGAAGCTCCACTCTGCCTTCATTTCCAATATTTGTCTTTGTGTAATTAGCCATGATAGTTACCTCCGTTTTGTGTATTTTTCTGGTTAAAAAGTTATTTTGTCATCAACTGATGCCCACGAATTGCTCCGCAGCAGGCTACTCTCGCAATTTTACAAACATTCGGAATTCGCTGATTTGCAAAGCAACTCGCTCCTTCCTCATGTTTAGCGGGTCCCAAGGTCTCAAGTCTTATCATGCAAGCATGAACGGCTTGATGACCTTTTGACCCTGCGGTCATATCATAACCATTTGTGCACTCAAATAATAGTACGCACCTTTTTATAACTACACATTCAAAAATGAATGTGCTATACTAGGATTAAATGGTACAAAGAATGTTTGGAGATACAGGAATATGAAAACAAAAGACGAACTTCCGGCTTGCCCGGTGGCAACATCAGTAGCTTTGGTTGGTGGAAAATGGAAACTGCTCATTATACGAAATTTAAGAATCCGTCCCTGGAGATTCAATGAATTGCAGAGAGATTTAGAAGGAATCTCCCAGAAAGTCCTGACAGACAGCTTGAGGCAGATGATGGATGATGGCCTCGTATACCGTCATGACTATCATGAACTTCCACCCAGAGTAGATTACAGTCTGACGGAGCTAGGTCAGAAAATGCTGCCGATCATAGATGCCTTGGCGGATTTTGGAAATTACTATAAAAGCGTTGCCCAGTAGTCCTTAGAAAAGGATGGAATGAGCTAATTGCTTAGCATCAGTTTTGATACAGCAAGCATCAGCTAAATAATATGTGAAAGAAGTGAAGAGATTCGTGGAGAAAAAAGAACGGACAGAAGAAGTTATTTTCATGAATATGTGCATGGTCTATGATGAAGCAGGGAATGTTCTTGCACTGGATAAGGTGGGTAAAAATTATTCCGGAACTACATTCCCAGGTGGACATGTAGAAGAGGGAGAGACATTTACAGAATCCGTAATCCGAGAAATCAGGGAAGAGACAGGACTGACTATAAGGAACCCAAAACTTACAGGTATCTATCACTGGATGAGGAATGGTATTCGAAATGTAGGCTTTATGTACAAAGCCAATGAATATGAAGGAGAGCTTTTATCTTCAGAAGAAGGAAAAGTCTATTGGATCTCCGGAGAAGAATTTCTGAAAAAACCACTGGCACCGGGCATGGAACAGGTTTGGCAGATGATGCATGATGATAATGCCATGGAGTGTCTGCAAACATTGACACCCAATGGAATTATTTCAAAAATACAGTAAATGGAGCTGAACAGAACATGAACATACAAATTTTTGGCACGAAGAAGTGTAATGATACAAAGAAGACCGAACGATTCTTCAAAGGCGAACGAGGTCCGGGGGACCTCGGCATTGAGCCGACCGGAGCGGAGCGTAGACGAGGCATCAAATACCAGTTCATTGATATAAAAGAAAAAGGCATGAGCAAGGGCGAGTTTAACTCTGTGGCTCAGGTAAATGGCGGCCTTGAGAATATGATCAACTGGGAAGGAAAAGACAAGGATCTTTTAGCCATGATTAAATATATTGCCGAGGAAGACAAGCTTCAAAAAGTTCTGGACAATCCTCAGGTAATCAAGACACCGGTAGTCCGCAATGGCAAACAGTCAACGCTGGGCTATCAGCCGGACGTATGGAAGGGATGGAATTAATTCATGGTGAAAGAAATTGTGAAGGATCCCTTCTTTCTGGGACAGAAGTCAGCATCTGCAACGAAAGACGATCTGCAGGTGGGACGGGATCTTATGGATACATTAAAAGCGCATCAGGAAGGCTGCGTAGGCATGGCGGCCAATATGATCGGTGTGAAGAAAAATATCATTATCGTAAATATGGGTTTTGTAGACATAGTCATGTTCAATCCGGTCATCACATCCAAGAGTGGACCTTATCAGACAGAGGAAGGCTGCCTGTCCCTGACAGGCGTGCGAAAAGCCACAAGATATCAGGATATAGAAGTAGAATATTACGATTTTGCATGGAAGAAGCAAAGACAGAAACTCTCCGGCTGGACAGCTCAGATCGCCCAGCATGAGATCGACCATTGCAACGGTATTGTCATATGATGGGATTTTTCAATTTATTAACAATCAGAAAATAAAGGAGGGATCAGCCATGAGTTTTCATGATCTGGAAGCAATCGTACGTGATCCATACCGTTGGCCCGATCTGGCAGGGCGGCAATGATGGAGAGTCGCAGCTGCTGGCCAATGCCTATAAGAATTCCCTGCAATGTGCAGTGGATAACGG
>CAVFRH010000046.1:0-7201 GCA_963624695.1 bacterium | reverse complement strand
CCTATAAAACGGGAGGAAGCGTGGAAGCAGTCTGCGAGGGCTGCGGCTGGGTCGTGGCCCAAGGCAATGTGAAGGGGGCAAAGAAAGTGATCGAAGAGATGGGCGAAAAAGAGCAATATAGGGAAGCCTGTCTGCAAAGAGCACAGAAATTTGACCGAAAAGAAAGATATCTGGAATACATTGAACTATACAAGAGCCTTTTGAAAGGAAACCTATGAAAAAAGTTATTTTTTCAACCAATCTTCCCTCTCCCTATCGGGTGGACTTTTTCAATGAGCTTGGAAAAGGCTGCGAGCTGACCGTTTTATACGAAAGAAAAAACTCCGCAGAGCGCGATGAAAAATGGACAGGGGAAAAAGCAAAAAATTTCAAGGAAATATATCTGAATCTGGAAGCAATCGGCACAGACCGTTCCAAGGGAAGTGCCTTGAAAGACTATATAAAGAAGGCAGATTTTGATCTGCTCATCCTAACCAACTACGTATCTCCGTCTACAATCGAGGCAATCCGTTACTGCAAAAAGAAAAAAATACCTTACTATGTCGAGTACGATGGCGGAGCAAAGAAGAAGGATCCAATCCACAAAAGACTGCTGAAGCAGTACCTTCTTGGCAGCGCAAGCGGACATTTCACAACATCGGATGAGCACAAGGCCTATTTGGAGCAGCTGGGAATTGGGCCGGAGAAGATCTATAAATATCCATTTACTTCGATTAAAAAAGAAGATTTGGACAGAGCACTGACATATCAAGATATCAATCTTCAAGAGCTGAAAGAAAAGCTTGGTATGGCCGAAGAGAAAATTTTGCTTTCTGTGGGACGCTTTTCCTATGAGGCAGGCTACGGCAAGGGCTACGATGTACTTATGAAGCTGGCAAAGGAGCTGCCGGGAGACATTGGAATCTACATAGTGGGAGATGAGCCGACAGAGGAGTTTTTGCAGATAAAAGAGAAAAACAAACTGGAGCATGTCCACTTTGTAGGCTTTAAAAGAAAGGCAGAGCTGCAGGACTACTATGCTGCAGCGGATTTGTTCATCCTTCTGACAAGAGGAGACGTCTGGGGACTGGTAGTAAACGAAGCTATGATGCATGCCCTTCCGGTAATCTCCACTCCCTTTTGCATTGCAGCAAAGGAACTGGTAAAGGAAGGGGAAAACGGATATCTTGTGGGGCTGGAGGAAATAGAGCCCATCAAAAAAGCCGTGCTGGATATTTTAGAGGATGAAAAAAGGCTGGCAGGCTATTCCAAGAAAAGCCTGGAGATGATCCAGGATTATACAATCGAGAAGATGGCTGAGAGGCATATGGAGATTTTTGGGGAGATTATAAAGGAATAACAAAATTGAATGTGAATGCATATATTGATTCTCCGGCAGGAGAATTTGAAAAAAAGATCGCAAAACTTTATATATTTCTTTTAACATTGAATATGATAGGTCCGCTTACATTTACGCAGACTTTTTTTCATGCGGCGGCAGCAAAGACAGACTTTGTTTTGCACGTTATAGGAATCTATCTTATATTGCGTAGAAATCATTGGAATATTCGATTTACAGATAGCAGTGAATCAAGGCTGCTCAAATTTTTTGCCGGAGTAGTGCTTTTGTTAAATGTATCATCACTTGTTATGGCTTGCGTAATGCAATCCTCTTATGGAAGCATAGGAAGTGATACTGCTTTTTCAGCCATAAGCGGCATGATTATATATTGGTTTCAGTATGTATTTATATTTTGGTACAACAAGGAGATTTTTTCCTTTTTAACAAAAGAAGAAATTGTGAAAGTCCTTCAGGCAGAAATGTGGGCTTTACTTGTTTTAAGCTACATACAGCTTGCAGCAATGAATATAGGTGCTGTAGGCAGTATTTATGACAAATTAGATATATTTTCTGTTTTCGTTGACAAGAGAATTATGACAAAAGTCTCTCTAACCGGAACAGAAGGAGCATCCGCCGGAGGAATAATATCGATACTTGTAATGCCCTTTCTTTTATCATGCATATTGAACAGAAAGCAGCACAAAAAAGAGATTATTCAAATCCTCTTATGGATTCCGCCTTTATACAATACAAATAGCTCAACTGCATACATGACAACTGCAGCGGTATTTGTAATATTTATTTTTGTAGGTGGCAAAAGAGGAATTATATCCAGAAATGCATTATTAATCTTGTGCGGAGTGGCAGGAGTACTTCTGGTAATCTATTTGAATGGTGATACGATATTGAGCCTGATGCCGGAGGATATGTCAGAGCAGATAAGATATCTTTTGTTTGAGAAGGCTACAGATCACGATAATGGGTCAACAGTGTCAAGGACAATTCCTTTGATAACAAACTGGGGGGCATTTACGGAATATCCTTTTTTAGGTGTTGGAAATGGCTGTCAGGGCTATTTTTACAGAAAATATTTCCCAAGCTGGGCAATGAATGTAGCAGGCTCTGACGTTATGGTGTTTTATGAAAGAGCCGGACAGGGAATTGCAAATGGAGCGGTTTTCTTTCCGAGTGTTTTATCTGGATATGGAATTGCAGGTACACTTTTTTTAGTGATTTACCTTTTTAAATCCCATAGACTGCTGAAAAGCAAAAAAGGGAAACTGGGGATGTTTGTAGATTTTTATTGGCTTGCCCTTATTCCTATTTTCATGAATGGATTTCAGGGAGAATTTGCAGGAGAGTATTACATATTTTTCTTGCTAAGCATTCCATATATGGTTCCGGATAGATCGGAAGAAGGAGAGTTAGAGCTGGAGGGAGTATATAGTGAATAATGATATAACAGTGATCATTCCTACGATGAATAGACCGGAATCTTTGAAGGAAACAATTGAGAGCTATATGCAAGGCGAGGAATTACCGGCACAGATCGTAGTTGTAGACCAGAGTCAAGAAGAGACCATACAGAAAAAAAATCGTGAAATGCTGGAAGCATTTGGCAATCAAGTGCAGATGGACTATATATATCAAAAGGAACCATCTTCAACTAAGGCAAGAAATACCGGAATTAAGGCAAGTAAAAATGAGCTGTTGGTGTTCTCAGACGATGACATTACTGTGAAAAAGTCAACCATAAAAGATATTGTTCAGATTATGAAGGACAAATCTATTTCAATGGTTGCTGGAATAAACAGCAAAGATAAATTTGGAAAAATGAAGAAAAGTGCCTACATATTTGGAAGGCATTCTTATAAAAAAAGAAATATTGGACACATATCAAAAGCGGTACTTGGTCGTTTTCCGCAATATGCAATTGTCGGTGAAGTAGAAACAGAATGGGCCATGGGATTTTTCTTTATTGTTCGAAAATCCTTGGTGGAGAAATGGAACATTACCTGGGATGAAACGCTGACAAGCTATGCCTTTGGTGAGGATATGGATTTCAGCTATTCTTACTATAAAAAATCACTTGAAGAAGAATTACGGTGTATTTTTGATGAAAAAATCGTAGTGGAACACAGAGTATCGATGGAATGGAGACAGCCTACGAAAAAGAGTACCATGATGCTTGTTATAAACCGGGAATATTTTAGTTACAAGCATAGAATGGGAAAGAGCTGCAGGTTGATGGCGAGATGGTCAAATTTTGGAGTGTTCTTGCAAAGAGCATTGAAAAGAAAAGGCGGAGCGAAGGATGTTCTGTGGGCACAGCATGTGTGCAATAAGCATAGAAAAGAACTGGCTGCCGGGATCATCAAACCAGAGTGGTATCAATAGGGAAAAGAAAAATGAAAAAAAATATATTGTTTGTGTCAGAGATCAAGGATCCATATTACAAGGATTTCTCTTCGACACAGATTATGACAAACAACATAATTGATGGACTGATTCAGGCAGCGGAGCATATGACATTCGTTGCATTGGTTGATGCAAATTGCAATGAAAAAAATGTAATCGAATATTATTCCAGGAAAGTGGATAAGGTATACATTATTCACAGCCATCTGAATCTGACCTTGACAGATAACAAATATATAAAGCTTGCAAGAGTAGTACAAAGTTGGAAGTTTTCAGGCCAATATAAAAAGGATTTAGAAGCCTTATTTCAGGAAGAAAACAACTTTGATTTACTCATATCGCATTCTCCGACAGTAGAGGTGATTTCTATTTCAAAGCAGATTCAGGAGAAGTTTAAGCTGAACTATATACAGTATTGGAGTGATCCTTATGCAGTCGCAGGAATCCTTCCGGAAAATATGGGAATAAAGAGAGTAGTTCAAAAATGTTTGGAAAAATCCATGCTGAAAATTGCGGATGATGTGGTATATGGAACAAGAACACTTATGGAGTTCCAAAAAGAAATATTCCCGGAATTAGCAAATAAAATGCGGTATGTGGATGTTTCTTACTGTGATATGGCGGGAAGCGAAGAAAAAAAAGATAGTGATAAGCTGCAAATCATTTACTCAGGAGATTACTACACTTCAATTCGAAATATAGAACCTTTTTATGAAGCTGCAAAGGAAATCGAAAATTGTCATTTTCGCATTATAGGAAAAAGTGATTTGAAGCTTGATACCACTGACGAT
Source organism: bacterium (assembly GCA_963624695.1). Lineage (GTDB taxonomy): Bacteria > Bacillota > Clostridia > Lachnospirales > Lachnospiraceae > Alectryocaccobium. The sequence goes on along the minus strand of CAVFRH010000046.1, from coordinate 2,671 downwards.
GTAGAAGTGCTTGAACGACGCCCATACCAGGAAGTTTTAAAGTATGAAAATGAATCAGATGTGATTGTATGCCTATTGAATCATAGCTGCGTTCAGATTCCAGGGAAGATATTTTACAGGGTGAATGCAAAACAGCATATTCTGATTATTTTAGACGGAGCCTACCAGGAAAAGTTCAGAAATTACTTGGAAAGCTTTGGCAGATTCGAGTTTTGTGAGAACAATAAAGAATCAATAAAGAAATGCATAAGTGAAATCGTAAAGAAGCCAGCTTTAGTGGAAACCCAGCTTTTAGAGCAGCTGTCTGCAAAAAGAGTTGGGGAAGAGATTGTGAATGGGAAATGACATAGAAAACGAGAGGGACAAGCCTGGATTCTTTGATGAAATAGATCTGGAGAGAGAAAAAGTAACAATCCGAGGTAAATACAGCAATGCGAATCGTTGAAATAAACAGCTGCAATTTCGGCAGCACAGGAAACATCATGCAGGGAATTGCGGATGTGGCTGCGAAGCATGGACACAGCACGCTCACCTGTGTGCCAAAGAGCAGAGATAATAGCAAAAAAGTGATAGAAAATCAGATTTTTATAGGAAATAGAATCAGCAGAAATCTGCATCTGAAGCTGGGAAGGCAGACAGGATATCAGGGTTGCTTTTCTGTTTTTAGTACATGGAATTTCCTAAGAAAGCTGTCAAAATACAAACCGGATCTGATTCATCTTCACAATCTTCACAATTGTTATATTAACCAAGAAATGCTGTTTACCTGGATCAAAAAGTACAATGTTCCGGTAGTGTGGACCTTGCACGACTGCTGGTCTTTTACCGGAAAGTGTCCGCATTTTACCATGGCAAAGTGCGATCGGTGGAAAAACGGATGTGGGCAGTGCAAGGAAGTGGAAAGCTATCCGGAAAGCAAGGTGGATCGGACGCAAAAAATGTGGAGCAAGAAGAAAAAATGCTTTACAGGGCTTTCCAATATGACAATCGTGACACCTTCCAAGTGGCTTGCAGATCTGGCAAAAGAATCCTTTTTGCAGGATTATCCGGTTCAGGTAATCAACAATGGAATCGACTTAAAGGTTTTTAAACCAACAGAAAGTGATTTTCGCATAAAGCATGGCATAGGAGATAAGAAAATGCTTTTGGGGGTAGCCTTTGGCTGGGGAGAACGCAAAGGCCTGGATGTCTTTTTAGAGTTGGCGAAGAAGCTGGATGCAGAGAAGTACCAGATCGTTTTGGTGGGGACGGATGAGTCGATAGACAAGATGCTTCCGAAAAACATCATCAGTATTCACCGGACGCAGAATCAAAAGGAACTGGCGGAGATCTATACGGCAGCAGATGTTTTTGTGAATCCAACCAGAGAGGACAATTATCCGACTGTAAACATGGAAGCAATTGCCTGCGGAACACCGGTCATTACCTTCCAGACAGGCGGCAGCCCGGAAATCTTAGATGAAAGTATAGGTCTTGTTGCGAAAAGTAATACAACGGATGGAATTTTAGAATGCATACATGACCTTGAAAGTATCGCAGAAAAATCAAAGGAAAACTGCTTGGCAAGGGCAAGGAGCTTTGATAAAGAAGGCAGATTCGAGGAGTATGTGAGTTTGTTTGAAAAAATGAAATATTCAGCAAGGGATTTTGGAAAGATAAAGGATTGAAAAATGGTTATTTTACATATAGCACCAAATGCTCCTTACAATGAAGGATGGGGATATCAGGACAATATACTGCCAAAGTATCATGCAAAGCTTGGGCATGATGTTACATTGGTTATTACGAATACAACACATAAGGACGGTAAGGTTGTCGAAACGAAATGTGAAGATTACATTTCAGACAATGGCTTTCGGGTGATACGAAGACCGACTGTAAAAAAATATCCCGGAAAAATAGGTGGAATGCTAAAGGCAATGCAGGTAGAAGATCTGCTTGAAGAAATTAAGCCGGATTTTGTATTTTTTCATGGCTTGGTGAGCAACACCATATTGCAGGTGGTGAAATATAAGAAAAACTCCAATAAAAAAGTAACGATTGTTATGGATAACCATTTAGACTACCAAATCGGAAATCTTCATGAAAAGGGATTTTACAATTTTCTGTTAAGAAATTTTCGAAGAATGATATACAAAAGGAGCGACAAATATGTATCGCGTGTATATGGAGTAACACCCTGGAGAGTGGAGTATGCACATAAGATATTTGGTGTCCCTATGAACAAGCTGGATACTTTGATTATGGGGGCAGATGATGATGAAGTTCACTTTGAAAAAGCAGGCGAAATAAGGAAAGCAATCCGGGCAGAGTATCAGATTTCAGATGAAGATTTTTTACTTGTTACCGGCGGAAAATTAGACAAAAACAAAGGTGTTTTGCCATTAATGGAGGCTGTTTGCAATACACAAGGAGTGAAGCTGCTGATATTCGGTAAGGTTTTAGAGGATATAAAAGAAGAATTTGATCGAATATTGCAGAGTACAGACAACATTATATATATTGGTTGGATCGACTCGAACAAAGTATACGACTATTTCTTTGCGGCAGATTTAGCATTCTTTCCGGGGCAGCATTCGGTATTGTGGGAGCAGGCCTGTGCAAGCAAACTGCCGAGTGTGTTTAGACAGTGGCCGGGAATGGATCATGTTGACAATGGTGGAAACAGTGC
>CAVFRH010000045.1:0-46940 GCA_963624695.1 bacterium | reverse complement strand
AGTGAATACAGTTGCAGCGGAGTACAAAAATCCGGAAGGCAGGTGGCTTCAGGCACGCTTTATCGTAAAGCGAAGAGATGAATTAAAAAGAACAAAGGAAGTTTTGTATGTTGCCAGAGATTGCACAGATGAGAAGGAAAAGGAATTAAAGCAGCAGGAGGAGCTGTCCAGGGCACTGGCAGCGGCTCAACAGGCCAATAAGGCAAAATCTACCTTCTTAAACAGCATGTCTCATGATATCCGTACGCCAATGAATGCCATTATCGGATTTACAGCCCTTGCACAGACTCATATTGAAGATCAGATCCAGGTACAGGACTATTTGACAAAGATCAGCACATCAAGCACGCATTTGCTGAGTCTGATCAACGACATTCTTGATATGAGCCGGATAGAGAGCGGAACGGTAAAGCTGGATGAAAAGCCGGTGCATATACCGGATCTTCTGCATGATCTTAGAACTATGATCCAGGGATTGGTAAATTCGAAAAACTTAAATCTTTATATCGATACGCAGGACGTGATGAACGAAGACGTTATAACAGACAAGCTTCGTTTAAATCAGGTGCTCATTAATATTGTAGGAAATGCCATTAAGTTTACGCAGCCAGGGGGAGACATTATCATTCGTCTTTTAGAAAAACCCTGCCGCATAAAGCATTATACGACCTATGAGTTTTCTGTGAAGGACAATGGTATCGGTATGTCTAAAGAATTTTTAGGTCACATATTTGATACCTTTTCCAGAGAATACAGTACTACGGTTAGTGGAATCCAGGGAACCGGACTTGGAATGGCGATTACCAAAAACATCGTAGACATGATGGGCGGTGAAATACAGGTAGAGAGCGAGGAAGGAAAGGGTTCCATGTTTACGGTAATCCTTAATCTTCGCCTTGCAAATGAGCCAATCAAAAATGAACCGATTCCGGAACTGCTTGGGGCAAGAGCACTGGTAGTAGATGATGATCTCAATACCTGCAGAAGTGTCAGCAAGATGCTTCGTAACATTCATATGAGGCCGGATTGGACGGCATCCGGAAAGGAAGCCATTATCCGTGCACAGGATGCAGCGGAGATGAAGGATGAATACAAGGTCTACATTATAGATTATCTGATGCCGGATATGAATGGCATAGAGACAGTTCGGCAGATCCGCAAGGTGATCAGTGAAGAAGTGCCGATCATTGTGCTGACTGCCTATGACTGGTCCGATTTTGAGCATGAGGCAAGAGAAGCCGGTGTGACGGCCTTTGTGTCAAAGCCGATTTTTATGTCTGAGCTGAAGGCAGTCTTGACGCAGCCTGTAATTCAAGAAAGCATGCTGCCAAAAGAGAAAAAAGAAAAGCATTACGATTACAGCGGAAAGAGCATTTTGCTGGTAGAGGACAATGAATTGAATCGGGAGATTGCAATGGCAATTCTGGAGGAAACCGGCATGACCATTGACTGTGCAGCTGACGGTGACGAGGCAGTGGCGATTATTAGCAAGGCTCCGGCAGACAGGTATGACCTGATCCTTATGGACATTCAGATGCCAAAGATGGACGGTTATATGGCAACTAGGGAAATTCGGACTTTGCCGGATAACAAAAAGGCAAATATCCCGATTGTAGCCATGACGGCAAATGCTTTTGAAGAGGACAAAGAAAAGGCATACGAATCGGGTATGAACGGACATATTATTAAGCCAATTAGCATGGAAGAGATCGCAAAGGTTCTGGATCAAATCTTTGAAAAAAGAAATAAGTAGAAGACTGCTGCAAGGCGGCAGTGAGAGGCAGATGAGGAAAAGTTGATAGATTTACGGGAAATAATAGTTGCAAACGGAATAACGATAATGATGATGTGTTTCCTTGTGATCATCCGGCGAAAAAACAGAGAAAGCCTTCATGTAGAAGACAAGCTATACGATGGAATGGTTTGGCTGAATCTGCTTGGAGCAGTGATCGAGACGGTTTCGTTCTGGGTAGATGGCAAGAGCATTCCCGGCGGCAGGTGGATCAATTACATCTCAAACAGTTTTTGTTATGTAGCAATGGCAAGCATAGGGCTCCTTTGGTGCCTGTATGTGGAACTTCGGGTTTATCAAAATCAGAAAAGGACACTTCCAAGGGTGAAGCTGCTGATGCTTCCATGGCTGGTTGAGCTGGCTGCATTTGTCTGCAATCTTTTTGGAACGGGGATCATGTTTTGGGTATCGCAGGACAACGTATATCAAAGATCACCTGGGATTGCCCTTGGATACGTTACCATCCTCATCTATTTTTCCTACAGCATATATCTGGTCTGGCATACCAGAAACCAGGAAATGAATCTGCATTTTTTTCCGGTACATTATTTTGTCGGACCCTGCCTTGCTGGAACCATTGCCCAGTTCCTGTCAAAGGGGATAACCACATCCTGTATATCGGTGGCAGTCGCACTGACCTTTGTGCAAATGCAGACCTACGCAGGAAATCTATACAGGGATGAGCTCTCCGGCCTTTTCAGCCGAAGGTACTTAAAGGGTGTATTGGAAAAGAGAGAAAACAGGTACAGAAAGTCCATGTATGGGATCATGATGGACATCGATGATTTTAAAAGCATCAATGACAATTTTGGACACAATATCGGAGATCTGGCAATCAGCAAAATGGGAGAGCTGCTCTTTCAGTCCATTCCGAGTGGAGCAATTGCCATCCGTTATGCAGGAGATGAATTTGTTGTGCTGCTGCCTTGTACAATGGAGCAGGAAGTGCTTGATGCGATGGAGGAAATAAATGGCAATCTGGATAAATTCAATCAATCCGGGGAAGCCTCGTTTCAATTGCGTGTCTCCATGGGATATACAAAGTTTCAGATGAGTGATAATTCAGAGAGCTTTTTGAAAAAGATGGATGAGAAAATGTATGAGCAAAAGCGCAGACATCACCAGATGAGACAGATAAACCCGAAAAAGACGGAGGTAATTTCGGATGACATTTGAGGAGTTTTTCAGCAATAATTTTGCGGAGCTTGTAGGTCTGATATTCATTTGGATCATTCTCAACATTGAAAATGGATTAGAGCAAAAAGACATTCGCAGATTTATGAATATTTTTTACTGTGAATGCATCGAGCTTTTGGCATTTAATCTGGAGAAAATCGTAGGTTACTGGAGTGAGCCTACCGGTCTTCGCATTGTGCTGTCGGCAGTCGCATATATACTCAGGGCCTTATTGGTTTATTTATTTGTACGCTATATCTGGCCCCACGAAGATAGCAAGACAGCGAAGGTTCTTTTGACAGTTCCGGTTTTGGTAAGTGTCGTTTTGAGCATCTCGCCATTTTTCACGAAGCTGGTTTATTTCTTTGATGAGAAGAATCATTTTGTCAGGGGACCTTTGGGATGGGTCTTTATGATCATTGTGATCGGATATGTATTGCTTTTTGTTTATTATGTAATAAAGCAGCGAAGGAAAAGCAAAAAAATAGATTTTGCCATCTTATTGCTGATCGCACTTTTCATTATTGTATCAACAATCATGTCTACGGTTTATGATCTGGAATGGCTTGGCAGACTCTCCATTGTATATGGCATTGTTTTTTGCATTTTTGGCCTGGACATCGGAAATTTGAAACGTACCATATCTGTTTTAAAGGAAAATGAAGACTTAAAGGCTGCCTTGAAGGAATTGGAGCTTACCAAGCAGGAGGCAGAAAAAGCCAACCGTGCAAAGACAGAGTTCCTTTTGCGTATGTCACACGATATCCGTACTCCCATTAATGGCATTATTGGAATGCTGGAGATTGCACAAAGACACAAGGAAGATCTGGAAAAGCAAAATGAGTGTCGGGAAAAAATAAAAAGTTCCTCCATGATTTTGTTGGATCTGATCAATGAGGTTCTGGATATGAGCAAGCTGGAATCCGGAGAAATCGTATTGGAGCATGAACCCTTTGATTTGGAGAAAGTGTCGAGAGAGGTCTTCTATTCTGTAAAAAAACAGGCGGATGACAGGGATATTGAGATTATTCAGGAAAACTGTAGTGCAGAAAATGCCAGACTGATTGGAAGTCCCCTGCATTTAAAACGTCTGATGCTGAACATTATCGGCAATGCGGTAAAGTACAACAAGGATCATGGGAAAATATATATTACCTGTCAGGAGCTGGAAAGTGACGGAAAGACCATACAGTTGGAATTTAAGTGCCGGGATACCGGCATAGGCATGAGTCCGGAATTTTTAGAGCACATCTTTGAACCTTTTACGCAGGAAAAAAATTCTTCCCGAAGCAAGTATGCAGGAACCGGACTTGGCATGTCCATTGCAAAAAGCCTAGTTGATAAAATGGGTGGAAAAATCACGGTCGAGAGCACAAAGGGAGAAGGAACAACGTTTGATGTAATCATTCCTTTTGAAATAGACCACTCGGCAGCAAAGCAGAAGGAGAACAAGAAAGACACACAGGCCTATTCCATTGAGGGCATGAACATCCTTCTTGCAGAAGACAATGAGCTGAACATGGAAATTGCAAAACTCCTGTTAGAAGAGGAAGGAGCCAAGGTGACCGAAGCCTGGGACGGACAGGAGACAGTGGATCTTTTTGAAAAGTCTGCAGTCCATGAATTTGATGTCATCCTTATGGACATAATGATGCCGGTTTTGGATGGATACGAAGCCGCAAAAAAGATTCGATTACTGGAAAGAGAGGACGCAAAAACAGTACCGATTATTGCAATGACAGCAAATGCCTTTGCGGAGGACAAACTTGCATCAAAGAAGGCAGGCATGAACGAGCATATTTCAAAACCTTTTGATACAAAGCTTCTGGTAGAAACCCTGGCAAAAACGGTCCGAAAAGGAAAAAAATTAGGAATGTTTCTCTTTTTCCTTCTGATGGGGCTGTCGGCTGCAACATTTGCCTTTCCAAAGAGTGTTTCAGCTCAGGAAACAGAAGAGTATAAAACCGTGCGTGTGGGATATTACAACTCGGAAGGATTTCAGGAGGGCGACGGAACAGATACGCAGCGAAGCGGATACAGCTATGAGTATCTGCAGAAGATAGCCAGTTACACAGGATGGAAGTATGAATACGTTTCCGGAAGCTGGGATGAGTTGTATGCGGAGCTGAAAAATGGTGACATCGATCTGATGGCAGGCATTTCATACAATGAAGAAAGAGAAGGAGAAGTGCTTTATTCAGACTATGAGATGTTGGAGGAAACCTTTTACATTTACAAAGACAGCAACGACACCTCCTTGAAAAGCGGAGAGTATGCTGCTTATAAGGGAAAAAAGCTTGGCGTTGTAGAGGGCGGAAAAATGTCATCTTATCTGGATGAATGGATCAGTTCCAACAATGTAGAAGCAGAGGTGGTAACATTTGAAAATCTGGAAGCCTGCGCTCAGGCATTTAATAATCGAGAGATAGACGGTTTTGTCAGCGCAGACAACATCGTTTCCGGTTACAGCGGCATTTCACCGGTGGAAATGATCGGAAAGCTGCCCTATTATTTTTGTGTATCCAATGAGAAAAGCGATCTTTTAGAGGAACTGGATTCAGCTCTTTCCCTGATCAAGGGACAGGATGCACTTTTCCTGACGGAGCTGCGTAACAAATATACAGCAGATACATCCATCAGCATTTTCCTGACAAAGCAGGAGCAGGAATGGCTTGAGAAAAATGACAGTGTTACGGTAGGATATATGGAATCCTACATGCCTTATTGCTCAACTGGAAAAGATGGAAGCGCAGAAGGTATGCTTGTGGATGTTATGACGGATCTTTTCCAGGCTTTGCCCGGAGATTACAATCCCAGCATAACCTATCAGGCATATACAAATCAGTCGGACATGATAGAGGCATTGCAAAATGGTCAGATTGATGTCTGCTTTCCGGTAAGCGGAGACTTTTCGAATGCAGAAGAAGGCGACTACCAGCAAAGCTCTGCGGTTATTCAGGCTGCGGTGGATCTGATTTTTGTAGGAGAATACAGTACAGATAAGCTGGAAACCATTGCCGTAAATAAAAACAACAATCTGCAATACGAATATACAGGTAAACAGTTTTCAAATGCGAAACTTTTGCTTTACGATAACGTGGAAGAGTGCATTCAGGCCGTAAAAAACGGGAAAGCCGGATGCACTTTAATTGAGGCGTTGAGAGGAGTAGAGTATACAAGCGAAGACAGCAAGCTGCAGATTATCCCGATGACAGAAAGCAGCAGCTTTTGTTTTGGAGTAGCCTACGGAAACAGTGACCTGCTTCGGGTCTTAAATCATGGTCTGAGCATGCTGGGGGAGGAATATACGCTGACCCACGCTTACAAATATATGGGCGACATTGTCAGCAGTACGATTCGAACAGAAAAAAGAAATTATTTTCTGATTGTCGCAGCCTTATTGATCCTTTTTGTATGCCTTATATTTCTGGGGAAATTTAGATCCATGCGGAAAATGGCAAGAGCGAACGAGGAACACAATGATGCCCTGCAAGAGGCCTTGTTTGAAGCACAAAAATCAAATTATGCAAAGCGTGCCTTTTTGCATAGTGTAAGCCATGACATCCGAACGCCAATTAATGCGGTCATGGGCTTTTTGGAGATCAACCGGAAAAGCAAAGATCAGAAGGAAATCCAAAAAAATCGGGATAAGGCAGAGGAAGCGTTAAAACAGCTTCTTGACATGACGGATCGAATGCTGGAGGCAAGCAGACTTGAGAGCGGAGAAAGAATCAGTCTTAGGGAAGAGATGAATTTGCCGCAGCTGATTGCCCAGACGGAGGAGCGAATCCGGCAGCAGGCGGAAAAAGCGAATGTTTCCCTGAAAACAGATCACAGTAAGCTTACAGAGAATGCGCCAATGGTATACGGAAATTCTGTAAGCATAGAAGAAATTTTGCGCTATGTACTGGAAAATGCAATAAAATACAGTAAAAACGGAGGAAGCATCTGTTGGACGGATACATTTGAGAACATCTCAGAAAATGAAATGGAATACAGTGCAGAGATTACAGACAACGGAGAGGGCATAAAAAAAGAATACTTAAAACATATTTTTGAACCCTTCTCACAGAAAAAGGATGATGCACGAACAACATATAATGGTTCCGGTCTTGGTCTGGCAATTGTAAAAAATCTTTTGGAGCAGATGGACGGTCAGATTGAAATAGAAAGTGAAGAGGGAAGAGGAACGACTGTAACCCTTCATATTCCAATGAAAATCTGTCAGAAAGAAATGGTGGATGCATGGGAAGAAGCAGCAATGAAGCAGGAGCTGGAAAAGAAAGAGAGCATTTTCGGTCTGAAAATCCTTCTAATCGAGGACAATGAGCTGAATCTGGAGATAGAAAAGACGCTTTTGGAGGATGCAGGTGCCTTTGTTTTTGTGGCAAGAGATGGGAAGGAAGGCCTGGAAAAATATCTAGCCAGCTCAATCGGGGAATTTGATGTAATTCTGACCGACCTTATGATGCCTGAAATGAACGGATACGAAGCTGCGGCAAAAATCCGCTCTTCGAATCGAGAGGATGCAAAAAAGGTCATGATCCTTGCAGTGACAGCCTGTCTGACGGATCAGGAAGACAAGATAAAAGATATTGATGTCCTTCTGAAAAAGCCTTTTAATATAAGGCAAGTGATCAAAATCGTGTCAGAACTGCAGAAAGAGAAAAATTGAATTAGATAAATAAAGGGAAGAAACAACGGCCCCTTTTGACTTATCCGAATTTGTGTTAATATAGTTTGCGGAAAAATATAAATACGAACAGAACGAGGAGAAAGATGAAAATGAAAGGAAGTAAAATTTTAGCCTGCAGCTTATGTATCGCTGCAGTAGCACTGAGCGGATGCGCCGGAGGAAATTCAACAGCAGAGTCTTCTGCTGCAGCACAAAGTTCAAGCAGTACAAGTGTATCAGAGGCTTCATCAAGCAGCAGTGCAGAAAGCACATCCGAAAGCGCATCAAGCAGTGCGGAAAGTACATCCGAGAGCTCTGCAAGTAGTACAGAAAGCAGCAGTCAGGAGAGCATTGATTACAGCAACGAGGAAAACTGGGCTTATTTTGCACAGGGAGATGACAAAGAGGCAGATCTCTTTTTGGTTTGTCCAACCGTTGACATGAATGACGAATACAATATGTCAATGGAAGACGAAAGTACAAAGTCATCCTTTTTAGGTGCCTTGAACATGGAGAAGGGAATCTATGAGGATTCCACAAGAATGTATGCTCCTTACTACAGACAGGCTGCCATGAAGGTCTATGAATTGGATGCAGAAGAGAGAGAAAGCTATCTGGAAACTGCTTATGAGGATGTTTCAGAGGCATTTTCCTATTACCTTGAAAATGAAAATCAGGACAGACCAATTATATTAGCCGGATTTTCTCAGGGAGCAGATATGTGCTATCGTCTGCTGGAGGAATACTTCAGTGATGAGGAGCTGTCTGACCGCCTTGTTGCAGTATATGCCATTGGATGGCCTTTAACAGAGGAGATGACCGAGAAATATCCACAGCTGAAGGCTGCAGAGAGTGAAAGTGATACAGGTGTTATTGTCAGCTTTGAGTGCGAGTCAGAGGATGTAAATGAAAGCTTTATTGTTCCGGCTGACACGAAAATGCTGTCTATTAATCCTTTGAACTGGAAAACAGACAGTACTGTAGCATCAAAGGATGAAAACAAGGGAGCCTGCTTTACAAACTATAAGGGAGAAATCAAATCAGAGCAGGCAGCTCTTTGCGGAGCTTATATAGACAGTCAGAGAGGAACCCTGAAGGTAACAGATGTTTCAGCACAGGATTATCCGCCGGTAGTATCCGGACTTCCGGAGGGAGAATATCATGTATATGATTATCAGTTCTTCTATCGGAATCTGCAGGAAAATGTAGCTGTAAGACTGCAAAGCTATCTTGGAAAATAAAACATTTCTTGCACATTCAAAAATGGTAATCTATTTAATATACGAGCAATACAGGGAAATCTTTGATAAAAATGATCAAAGAAAGCTGTAAATAATAGAAAGAGGGAAAGAGTATGAACGAGACATTAAAGACACTTGTGGAAAGAAGAAGCTGCCGTGCTTTCAAGCCGGACATGATCAAAGAGGAAGATATTCAGGAAATTTTAAAAGCAGGAATGTATGCTCCTACTGGCGGTGGAAAACAGACCCCTACCTTTATTGTGGTAACAAATAAAGAAATGAGAGATAAGATTTCCGAAGAAAACGGAAGAATTGCCGGAGCACCGGAGGGCTTTGATCCTTTCTATGGCGCACCTGTAATCATTATGGTCATTGCAAATAAGGCTTTCCCAACCTACCAGTACGACGGCTCCCTTGCAATCGGAAATATGCTGAATGCAGCAAAGAGCCTTGGACTTGGAAGCATCTGGATCCACAGAGCAAAAGAGGAATTTGATTCCGAATTTGGAAAAGGCATCCTGAAAGAACTTGGAATCGAAGGAGAATATGAAGGTATCGGCCATGTAGCTTTGGGATATGAAGCAAAGGAAGCTGCTCCAGCAGCAGCCAGAAAAGAAGGCTATGTATATTATATCCGATGAAATAAACATCAGCGGCTTCGCATTTGCGAAAGCCGCTTTTTAAATATCTTTTTTATAATATTGCAGTTTACTCTGCTGCGCAGATGGTTGGAATGTTTAGATAGCTTTCCGGTATTTTCTCTGTAATGACTTCAGCTCCGGAAAAGGAACAGAAGGAAACAGCAGAAACAACATCAAATTTACTGGAGTCGCTTAAAACAAAACGGCTGCGGCACTGCTTCATAGCAGATTGTTTGATCAGGGCTTCTTCCTCGTCCGGCGTGGTAAAGCCGGCGAGACGGTTAATGCCGTTGGTTCCGAAAAATCCCTTTGTAAAATGAAACTGCTGAAGATTGATCAATGCCTGGACACCGATTACGGACTCTGTGGTGTCTTTCACTTCACCGCCAAGAAGAATGACCCGTTTCCCTTTGGCAGCAAGAAGCTGGGCATGGGCGATTCCGTTGGTAACAATCAGTTTGTTGTGACTGGCAGGAATGAAGTCGATCAAGGAAAGAGTAGAAGTACCTGCATCGATGTAAATAAAATCCTCCGGTGTGATCAGTTTAGCAGCAAATTTTGCGATCAGCCTTTTCTCCTCGGAATTAAGGTCCAGCTTTTGTGCAACAGAAGGCTCAATGGTGGAGGAAACATAATTCTGAAGTGCAATGGCACCGCCAAAGACTTTTTCCAGTTTTCCCTGCTTTGCAAGAGCGGTAATGTCCCGCCTTGCAGTGGATTCGGAAATATCCAGTTCCTCCTTTAATTCATTGATGGTAATGCTGCCTCTTTCATTTACCAGCTCCACAATGGCACTGTATCTTTGTTCTGTCAGCATATTAAAAATCCTTTACTGCTTCTTTTTTGTACTCCGAAACATTGCATTCCCGAATGAGCTTACGAATCGGAAGAATGGATCCCGGAGCTACAGACAGCTCATCAATTCCCATACGCAGGAATTCCTTTGTTAAAGATTGGTCTGCACCAAGCTCGCCACAGATACCAACCCAGATGCCTGCTTTATGAGCGTTTTCAGCCACCATTTCAATCTGGCGAAGAAGAGCCGGATGGTGAGCATCGTAAAAGGAATCCAGCTTTGTATTGGTACGGTCAATCGCCAATGTATACTGGGAAAGATCATTGGTACCGATGCTGAAGAAGTCCACCTCTTTTGCAAGTTGGTCACTCATAATGGCTGCAGCCGGAGTTTCAATCATGATACCCTGTTCCGGGTTTCCGAAAGGAATTCCCTCTTTTGTAAGTTCTGCCTTGCATTCTTCTACAATGCTGTGGATTTTTCTTACTTCCTCTATGCTGATGATCATAGGGTACATAATGGCAATTTTGCCGTAAAGGCTGGCACGAAGAAGGGCACGAAGCTGGGTTTTGAAGATTTCCGGTCTGGTCAGACAGATACGGATGGCTCTGCAGCCCATAGCAGGATTATCTTCTTTTTCCATTTCGAAATAGTCACACTGTTTATCTGCTCCGATGTCCAGAGTACGGATCACAACCCGGTGTCCATTCATTTCCTCTGCAGCCTTTTTATAAATTTCAAACTGGTCTTCCTCACTTGGAAAATCATTACGGTCAAGATAAATAAATTCGCTTCGGAAAAGACCAACGCCTTCGGCATCGTTCTTTTTCGCGTATTCCATATCGTTCAGGTCGATGATATTTGCATAAAGCATGACCTTCTGACCGTCTAAGGTAACAGTTTCTTTTCCATGAAGTGCTTCCAGAAGAAGCTTCTTTTCAGCTTCCTCTTTTGCTTTCTCCTGATATGCACAGAGGGTCTGCTCATCCGGATCTACGTAAAAATATCCCTCAAAGCCATCTACAATAGCCATTTTTCCATCGAATGCGTCATCTAAAGGCATGTCAGTGGAAACAAGAGATGGAATAGACATGGTGCGGGCCAAAATTGCAGTATGGGAATTTAAGGCACCGTGAACAGTAACGAAGGAAAGAACCAGATCTTTATCCAGCTGTACGGTTTCGGAAGGAGCAAGGTCATCTGCAAGAAGGATAACCGGCTCTTTTGAATTTAAAGCTCCGGATGCAGCACCGGAAAGGATCTTTAAAAGCCGCTCGGAGATATCTTTCACATCAGCAGCACGTTCTTTCATGTAGTCATCATCCATGGAGGCGAACATTTCTGCGAAGGTATCTCTTGTAGATGCAACAGCATATTCTGCATTGACAGATTCCTCACGGATAATATTTTCTACAGAATCATTGAAGTCACCATCATCCAGCATCATCTGATGCATTTCAAAAATCGCTGCATTTTCTTCGCCAAGATCCTTGACTGCTTTTTCGTAAAGATCCTGAAGTTCACTGATTGCAGCCTGACGAGCGGCTTCGTAACGCTGAAATTCTGCATCTGCATCCGTGATGGAGACGCGGCTGATTTCCTGATTTTCTTTTTTGTAGACCGAAATTTTACCGATGGCGATACCATTTAAAACACTTTTTCCATGAAATACCTGCATAATCTTTCTCCCTTTTTATAAAAGTTGTAAGTTGATGATTTTATCTTCTTTAACAACTATAAGGCGGAAGTCCAATTTGGAGTTCCGCCTCGTTTTGCAATACAAATATGGACTTTACCCGGTTGTTTTACAGATTTTCCTGCATGAATTTGCTGACTGCATCACAAGCAGCAGCTTCATCATCTCCGTCAAAGGTAAAGGTAACTTCCATCCCCTTCTTTACGCCAAGGCCCATAACACCGAATATTTTTTTGCAGTCAACTGCTTTTCCGTCTTTTGCGATTTTGATGTCGCAGGAATAGCCCTTTGCTACTTTAATAAGTTCACCGGCTGGGCGTGCATGAATACCCTGTGGATCTGTAACAACGTATTTAAATTCTTTCATGATACTCTCCTATATTCTATTTCATTAAGCTGTATATAAGTTGTGCCTATTATAACAGACACTTATTGATTAGGCTACAATTTTTTTCTTCAGAAGTCCAAGCATAATGCAGGAAATCAGACTTCCTACAACCAGGGCAACAACGTACATCAGGGCATTTCCTACTACCGGGAATACGAAGATTCCACCGTGAGGAGCCATCAGTGTACATCCAAAGCCTGCTGAGATGGCACCGGCAACAGCGGATCCTACCATACAGGAAGGAATGACTCTCAAAGGATCGGATGCTGCAAAAGGAATGGCACCTTCGGTAATGAAGGCAAGTCCCATTACAAAGTTCGTTGGTGCGGCTTCACGTTCGGTTTTTGTAAATTTGTTTTTGAAAATAAGGCTTGCAAGTGCAATTGCGATAGGCGGGGTCATACCACCGATCATTACTGCAGCCATAATGTCGTAATTTCCGGCAGCAATGGCAGCGGTTCCGAATACATAAGCAGCCTTGTTGAAGGGACCACCCATATCAATAGCCATCATGCCGCCAAGGATCAGTCCGAGAAGTACCTTGCTGCTTCCGCTCATGCTTTCAAGACCTGTATTCAGTGCAGTGTTGATGCCACCCATGATTGGCTCGATCACGAAGCTCATGGCCAGACCCATAATGAGAATGCCAAGAACAGGGTAGATCAGGACAGGAGCAATCTTTTCCAGTGCTTCCGGAAGATTCTGGCAAAGCTTTTTCAAAAGGAGGATGATGTAACCTGCCAGGAAGCCTGCAACCAATGCACCTAAAAATCCTGAAGTTCCGTTGTAAGCCATCATGCCGCCTACAAAGCCAACAGCCAGGGCAGGTCTGTCACCGATCGCCATGCCGATAAAGCCGGCCAGTACCGGAAGCATAAGGTTAAAGGCAACGCCGCCGATGGTCTTTAATGTATTTGCCACCGGAGTAATGTTTCCGAAGGTGGAACGGGCAGCTGCATCCAGAGAATTAATATCCACGCTGAAGCCATCGATCAGAAAGGCAATGGCAATCAGGATTCCGCCGCCTACGACGAAGGGCAGCATATGGGAAACGCCATTCATAAGTGCAGTATAGAATTTATGAGCCGTGCTTCCGCCGCTTTTTGGAGCCGGAGTACTTTCACCGCCTGCCGCCTGATAGGTGGGAACATTTCCACTTGCAATTTTCTCTACCAGCTGATCTGCCTTGCTGATTCCGTCAGAAACCTGGGTTACGATCACCTTTTTTCCGTGGAAGCGATCCATGGGAACCTGGGTATCGGCAGCGACAATAATGCCCACAGCATTGCGAATTTCTTCCTCAGTCAAAAGATTTTTGGTTCCGCCGGAGCCTCTGGTTTCTACCTTTATGGAGTAGCCGGCCTTCTTGGCAGCAGTATCTAAGGCTTCTGCAGCCATATAGGTATGAGCGATTCCGGTAGGACAGCCGGTAACGGCAAGAATCATTCCTTTATCGGAAGAACTGTTTGATCCGGAAAGACGATCTTCAATGCTGTCTTCACGATTAGAGTCTGCCTCGTCAATGATCTTGAGAAATTCATCAACGCTTTCTGCTTTTTTTAAAGCATTTGAGAAGTCTTCGTCCATAAGCATCATGGACAGCTTGCTCAGTACATCCAGGTGGACATTGTCTTCTGTGTTGGGAGCTGCAATCAGAAAGAAGAGATGAGCAGGCTCTCCGTCCAGAGAATCAAAATCAACACCTTCCTTTACAACCATGGCAGCAAGGCCGGGAGCCTTTACCGCATCGCATTTGCCGTGGGGAATGGCAATTCCTTCTCCGATTCCGGTGGAGCCTTCCTCCTCTCTGGCATAAACCTGTTTTCGGTATGCCTCCTTGTCAGCAATTTTTTCGCTGGCAGTCATAAGCTCTACCAGCTGATCCAGGGCTTCGCTTTTTGAAGCAGGGTGGGCATCTAGTGCAATGGAACGTCGGTCCATTAAATCCAAAATCCTCATTGAATTTCCTCCTTAAAGTGAATTTAAAATTGTTTGAACTTCTTTTGCTGTTGCAAGATTTTCAGAGAAGGCACTGGCACTTCCGGTGGCCAGTCCCATTTGAAAGGCATGAAGATAGCTCTTTTCCCTGAGCCATCCGGCCATAAAGCCTGCCACCATGGAGTCTCCGGCACCTACGGCATTTACGAGCTTTCCCTTTGGAGCGGAAGAAGAGTGGATTTCTCCGTTTTCCGCTACCAGAACAGCGCCTTCTCCTGCCATGGAAATCAGGACATTTCGGGCCCCCATTGCCTGCAGCTGTTTTCCGTAAGGGATGACGTCCTCCCGGCTTTTCAGCTCAACATGGAAGATTTCTCCCAGTTCATGATTATTCGGCTTGATCAGAAATGGGTGGAACTTTAAAACATTGAGAAGCAGGTCCTTTGTTGCATCGACGATGATTTTGACATCCTTTCCCTGAAGTCGTTCCATGATTTTACTGTAAATGTCGCTTGGCATAGACGATGGAATGCTTCCGGCCAGGAAAAGTACATCTCCCTTTTGCAGGCAGTCCAGTTTTTGCAGAAGCAAATCCAGCTTATCGGCACCGATATCAGGTCCCATTGCATTGATTTCTGTTCCATCGATGGATTTCAGCTTGACATTGATACGGGAAATACCGGATTCAAGTGGAATGAAGTCGGAGGTAATTCCCATCTCGCTTACTCTTTTACAAATTTCATCTCCCACAAAGCCGGCGGTAAAACCAAGGGCTGTATTTTCAAAGCCAAGATTTTTCAAGACAATGGAAACATTAATGCCCTTTCCGCCGGGAAGCAGGAGTTCCTGGGTAGTTCGGTTGGTAACACCGAGCTTGAAGTCATCGACAGAAACAATGTAATCCAGGCTGGGATTAAATGTAACTGTGTACAGCATCTGCCTTCCTCCTTTTTATTTTCTTGGCCTCATTATACGTTCAAAAACAATCAAATTCAATCAAAAACGGTCAAATATATTTCACAAAAATTTTATAAAAAATTTAGGGAATATGACGGAAGAAAAATGACTGTACTTGCTGGCAGAAAGAGAAAAACAGTGTATAATAAGGCAGAACGAAATGTAATATCAGATAAGATGAGGAGAAGATCATGGAACATTTTGATATGAAAAATAAGGGCGTATGTTCTGCATCGGTCAGCTTTGACATTGAGGGAAACATCGTACACAATGTCAGCTTTGTAGGCGGCTGCAACGGAAATCTGAAAGCCATTGGCATTTTGGTTGAGGGAATGAGCGTGGAGGAAATTGAGGGCAAGCTTTCTGGAAACCGATGCGGCTTCCGCAACACCTCCTGTGCTGATCAGCTGGCAAAAGCGGTCAGAGCAGCATATGACAGTCAAAAATAATGTTTGACAATGAAAGCAGTCGGGTTTAGAATGAGCCTGAATTAAAAAAGGGGAGCTTGCAAAAGCAGGCTGAGAGTCGGATGGATCCGTGACCCATAACCTGATTTGGATAATGCCAACGTAGGAAAATAATTTTGTTGACACAGGTAACGGGTTTTCTCGTTACCTTTTTTTGTTAAAAAAATCAAAAAAGCGGTACATTGGGGGCACCATTTTGTATCGCTATAAAAAAGCAATGTGAAAGGAGCCAGCATATGTTGACAGAAAAAAACGCATTGACGACCGCCAAAAAGTACTTTGGCGCAGGCGCCTTCCAAGCAGGAAAGAGAGGTAGGAAGCAATGAAATATACCGTCTCAAACCTGATCATAGAGGGCAGCCAGAGTATCGTAGATGGCTTTCACAGTCATCCTTTTGTAAAAGGAATCGCAAATGGAACGCTGCCGGTCGAAAAATTCAAATTCTTTATGATACAGGATTATCTGTATCTTCTAGACTATGCGAAGGTTTTCAGCATAGGAGCAGCAAAAACAAGTGATCCTCAGATGATGAGAGCATTTTCCGGATATGTATCGTCCATTCTGTCCGGAGAAATGGACATTCACAAGGGCTATATGAAGCGTCTTGGAATCGAAATCAGTGAGGCAGAAAAGGCCAGAATGTCTCAGGACAATTTAAGCTATACAAGCTATATGCTGCGTATGGCTTATGAGGGCGGACCGGCAGAGGTCTGTGCGGCTATCCTTCCCTGCGCCATCAGCTATGAGCTGATCGGAAGAGAAATGGTAAAAAAGAATCCAAAGTGTGAGGAGCATGAGTTTTACGGGGAATGGATCCGAGGTTATTCAAATGATGAATATCATGAGGAAAATTTAAGACTAATGGAATTAACCGAAAAAGCGGCAGAAGGGTATTCAAAGAAAGAGCTGGAAAGGCTTATTGAGATCGGCAGAAGATGCAGCCTTTATGAGGGAAGCTTCTGGGATATGTCTTGGGAGATGCGGAGGTAAGAATGCTTAGATTTGAAAATATTACCTTTGGCTATGAAGGAGCAGACAGGCCCATCCTAGAGAATCTCTCTTTTGAGGTTCCGGATAAAAGTTTTGTAAGCATTATAGGAGCCAGCGGAAGCGGAAAAACGACCATATTCCGACTCTTGAATTTCCTGGAAAAGCCGCAAAGCGGACAGATCACGATCGACAATAAAAATATAAAAGAGCTTAAGAATTATGCCGGGTATATGCCACAGCAGGATCTCTTATTTCCTTGGCGCACCGTAGAAAAAAATGTGATGCTGCCGATGCAAATCAAAAAGCTTCCAAAGGAGGAACAAAAGCGGAAGGCTTTGGAAATGCTGGAAAGAGTAGGTCTTCTGGATTATGCAAAAAAGTATCCGAGAGAGCTTTCCGGCGGAATGAGACAGAGAGTCAGCTTTGCCAGAACTCTTTGTGAAGGTTCGGATTTAATGCTTCTGGATGAGCCCTTTAGCGCACTGGATTCCATTACAAGATTAAAAATGCGTGAATGGCTCAGAAAACAGTGGGAAATGCTGGATAAAACCATATTGTTTATTACCCACGATGTAGAGGAAGCATTGTATCTTTCGGAAAAGGTATTTGTTTTGACCGGAGATCCGGTGAGCAGCATGAAAGTAGTCGATGTACCTCTTGGAAAAGAGAGAAATGTGGAAATGCTGAAAACGGATTCAATCAGACAGCTAAAGGAAGATCTGGTGGAACTCTTAAGAAGAGAGGCAGAGGAATGAGTGGGTTAAAGAAAAAGTGCCTCGGCATCGGATTTGGCATATTTTTGCTGATCTTGTGGGAAGTGCTTTCACTGGCAATCGGAAAAAGCTATATACTGCCTGGTCCTCTGCTTGTGATAGAGAAGATCATAGAAAACAGAGAAGAAATCTTTTTTGTACATCTGCCAGCTACCATGCAGGTGGTTCTGATAGGATGCGTACTCTCCATTCTTTTGGGAGCAGCTTTTGCCATGCTGATGGATCTTGACAAGCGGATTGAAAAGGCTTTGTATCCGATTCTTACTGTAACTCAGACCATACCGGTTATGTGCATTGCACCCATATTTGTATTGTGGTTTGGATATTCCATCACCATGAGAGTAGTGGTAGTTGTACTGTCGAATTTCTTCGCTGTGGCCGTAAATGTGTTTGATGGTTTGAAGTCAACAAGCAAGGGAAGAAGCGAGTTGATGCTGACATACGGTGCCAGCAAATGGCAAAGGTTTATTTTACTAAGATTTCCCAGTTCGCTTCCGTATTTTTTTACCGCATTAAAAATTGTTGTTCCCTGGAGCATAGTGGGAGCTGCAGTTGCAGAATGGCTCGGCGCGCCAAACGGACTTGGAACCTATAGCAGAAGCTGCATGATGAACCTGGATGCAGCAGGTCTTCTGGCTCCTCTTGTGGTAATAACGGTATTGGCACTTTTAATTAATGCGGTACTTAATTTCATAGAGAAAAGAGTAATAGCCTGGAATGGAAAGGAATCTTGAGAGGCAGCAATGGAAAATATTATTTCAAAAATACAGGAAAAGGCAGACTCCTATCTGGAAGAGCAGGTGGATCTTCTCAAAAAATTTGCGTCTTTTGACAGTGAAACAAACTGTATAGAGGGAAATAAAAGAGCAGTAGCACTTGCGAGAGAGTATCTAAAGGAGTTAGAACCGACATTTGAAGAAATAGAATATGAAAATGTAGGAACGCATCTGCTGGCGAGAATAAAGCCGCAAAATCCGAAAGGCAGGATCATTTTAAACGCACATCTGGATACGGTTTTTCCGGTTGGATTCGCAAAAAAAAATCCGCCTAAGAGGGAAGGAGAATGGCTTTACGGACTTGGCGTTATAGACTGTAAAGGTGGCTTTGCGGTCAGTGCATATGCCGTAAGAATCTTAAAGGAGCTTGGACTGCTTCCAAATATTGAGATCGATTTTCTTTATACCTGCGATGAAGAGCAGGGATCCATGACAGCACAGGAAGTATATCGGGAGATTTCAAAGGGAGCAGATGCAGCTTATGTATTTGAACCCGGAGAATACAGAGAGGAAAAAGAGATCCCCATCCTTACAAGCAGGCAGGGAGTGATTCTTGGAAATCTTGATATAAAGGGTGTGGAGGCTCATGCCGGAAGTGCTTATTCCAAGGGACACAGCGCCAACAAGGAGTTGGCACATAAAATTCTGGAGCTTTACAGTTTTAATGACGATGAAAAAGGAATCTATTACAACGCTGCTCCGGTAAGCGGCGGAAGACCAAACGGAGTCGTGTCGGGAAGCGCAAATATGCAGTTTTGTGTAGCTGGAATACCGGATTGGGAATCCTATCATGAATGCGAGAAAAAGCTGGACAGTATGGGAGCACATGTAAACGACGAGAATTGCAGCCTTGAGTTAAGCTACAGAATGCTCTTTCCCCCTCAGGAAAGAATGGAAAAGGCAGGAGAGCTTTTTGAAATGATGAAAAAGGCAGGAGAGCTGCTTGGTCTGACGCTTGCAGAAGAAGGGGTAAATGCCCACGGAGAAGACAGGCACGGAGCAACCGATGCAAATTATTTTGCACAATCCGGCATACCTGCACTGGATGGCCTTGGTCCTGTGGGACACGGAATGCACACGACACAGGAACGGATCTATATCCCATCACTTGCAGAGAAAACAAAGCTCTTTGCAGTATATCTTTACTTACTGGGACAAAATAAATAATCGACTTATACTAAAAAGGAAGAAAAAATATGAAATTGAAAAGATTTATCAGCCTGACAGCAGCAGGGGTGCTTGCACTTAGTATGTGTGCGTGCTCAGGATCAACAGAAACAGGCAGGACAGAATCAAATACAGCATCATCCGGCAGCACAGCAAGCGAAAGCAGCTCAGACGGAGACTTAAAGGAAATAAATGTAGTACTGGACTGGTATCCCAATGCAATCCATACATTTTTATATGAAGCGATTGACAATGGATATTTTGAGGATGAGGGCCTGAAGGTCAACATCACAAGTCCGGCAGAGAGTGTGGATGCGATTAATTTCGTAGCATCCGGAAAGGCAGAGATCGGACTTACCTATCCGGTGGAAATAGTACAGGCCGTGAGCAATGATATGCCGGTAAGGGCGCTGGCAGCAGTCGCTCAGACGCCTCTTGACTGCTTCTGTACCCTGAAGGAAAATACGGATATAACGTCTGATATGTCAACATTGAAGGGGAAAAAGTTAGGATATTCCGGTACTGCTGCAGAAGAAGCTATGATCAAAACAATAACAGAAAATGCAGGTCTCGAGGAAAGTGACTATGAGCTGATCAATGTGGGCTTTGACCTTGTTACCAGCCTTACAACAAAAAGTGTAGATGCTGTATTCGGCACCTTTATCAACGACGAGGTGATAACAATGGAAAATTCCGGATATGACCTGAATGTATTCTATCAGCAGGATTACGGTGTTCCGGAACTTTACGGTCTGGTAATGGCGGTAAACAATGACGATTACAATAGTGATCCGGAAAGCTACCAGGCATTTTTAAGAGCCTGCAAAAAGGGCTTTGAGGATATGACAGAAGATGAGGATCAGGCACTTGAGGTGATCATGAATGATATGAACAGTGATGACAATCCACTGGATGAAACGCAGCAAAGAGGAAGCTATGAGGCCTTGGTGAGTCGTATGCAGACAGATGATGCAGAATTCCTTTCCATGTCAGATGAGACCTGGCAGTCCACAATCGACTGGATGAATCAGACAGGACTTGTGGATGCTCAGCTTAAAGCAAGCGATGTGACTGTAAATGCATAGGAAACAGTAAAGATATGAAATTATCAAAGGAAGCAAGGGAAAGAATCCCGGCCATAATCATTATAGTGGCTATATTTGTCATATGGCAGATTGCGGCCATTATCGTAAACATTCCTCACATTCTTCCGGCACCTACGGACATTCTTGTAAGAATCTGGGAGCTGAGAGAAAGCCTTTTTCTGCACCATCTTCCGTCTACCCTGCTTACAATCGCTCTGGGTTGGGCCATGTCCATTGCGATTGGAATCCTGCTTGCAGTCATGATGCATTTTAGCGAAACCATCAAGGCTATGATAAATCCGGCTTTGATCGTTACACAGACAGTTCCTGTTATGTGCATCAGTCCGCTGTTTGTGATATGGTTTGGATATACGATGGGGGCGAGACTGATCGCAGTGGTATTAAGTACATTCTTTTCGATAGCACTTAATACCTTAAGCGGGTTTGAAAGTGCAGACAGAAAAAAGATAGAATGGATGAGAACCTGCGGAGCAGGAAGAGGACAGATCTTTTGGATGCTGGAAGTACCTACAGCACTTCCGAAGTTTATAACATCATTAAAAATGACCCTTCCCTGGGCTGTTATCGATGCGGCAGTTGCAGAATGGCTTGGGGCTACGGAGGGACTTGGATATTTCAGCAAACGAATGATAAGCAAAATGGATGGAGCAGCGGTATTTGCACCGGTAGTGATATTGTGCATTATCGCATTGCTGGGAATGTGTATCTTAAAGAAATTAGAAAAAAGGTATATTACCTGGAGAAGTGATGTCTGAAAGGAGTTAAGATGAAAACAGCATTGTCAATCGCAGGAAGTGACTGCAGCGGAGGAGCCGGCATACAGGCAGATTTGAAAACAATGACCATGAATGGGGTGTATGCCATGTGTGCCATTACGGCCTTGACCGCACAAAACACAACCGGAGTCAGCAAGATTATGGATGTTGAGCCGCAGTTTTTGGCAAAGCAGCTGGATGCAGTATTTACGGACATTTATCCGGATGCGGTAAAAATCGGCATGGTGTCATCTGCAAATCTGATCGAAACCATAGCAGATAAGCTGCAGGAGTATAAGGCAGAAAATATAGTGGTGGATCCGGTTATGGTGGCAACCTCTGGCTCAAAGCTGCTAAAGACAGATGCCCTGGACAGTTTAGAAAAAAGGCTCCTGCCTTTGGCAAAACTGGTGACACCAAATATACCGGAGGCGGAAATTCTGGCAGAAATCAAAATTGAAAGCAAGGAAGATATGGAGCGTGCGGCACAGATCATACAGGAAAATTATCACTGTGATGTGTTGGTAAAGGGTGGTCATGATTTAAACGATGCCAATGACCTTTTGTACACAAAAGAAGGAAAAAAGTGGTTTGAGGGAAGAAGGATCAACAATCCAAACACCCACGGAACAGGCTGTACCCTTTCCAGTGCCATTGCGGCAAATCTGGCTAAGGGATATAGCATAGAAGAAGCAGTAGGAAAGGCCAAGGAATATATTTCCGAAGCGCTTGGAGCAATGCTTGACCTGGGACAGGGTTCCGGCCCTATGAACCATGCCTTTGCCCTGAATGGTAAATTTGCAGAATAAGTGATCGGGTTCTATCATTTTCAAAAAAACTATGCTATCATACGAGGATAAATTGAAAATAAGGATATTGTCATGAATCAGGATCACAATCATCAGAAAAAAATAGCAGTCATAAATGATTTTACAGGATTCGGAAGATGCTCTCTTGCAGTAGCGCTTCCGATTATTTCTGTTATGAAGCTGCAATGCTGTCCACTGCCCACATCGATATTTTCGAACCATACCGGATTTGAAAGCTTTTTCTTCGAGGACTATACCAATCGAATGGAAAGCTATATTGAAGAATGGAAAAAGCTGGATCTGCACTTCGCGGGGATTAGCAGCGGCTTTCTTGGGTCAAAAGACCAGATCCGTATTGTCATCGAATTTTTCAAATATTTTGCCGGACAGGATACTGTAGTGGTTGTAGATCCGGTTATGGGAGATTACGGGAGGGCATATCCTACTTATACAAAGGAAATGTGTCTGGAAATGAAACGTCTGGTTTCCTATGCAGATATCCTGACTCCGAATCTTACGGAGGCCTGCATTCTGGCTGATGTTCCCTACAATGAAAAAATGAAGCGGAAGGAGATTCATGCACTGGCAGAAAAGCTTAGCAGCATGGGACCGGAAAAGGTAGTGATTACCGGCCTGATCCAGGGCGGCTTTATTGGTAACTATTGCTTTGAAAGAGGGCAGGAGGGAAGAATTCGAAAGGTACACCGGGTAGGAGAGCAAAGATCCGGAACAGGTGATATATTTGCCTCCATTATAGCTGCAGATGCAGTCAATGGAGTGCCTTTTTACGATTCAGTAAGGAAGGCATCCCTCTTTATTAAAAGATGCATCGAGAAATCCATAGAGCTTGACCTTCCGCTTACAGATGGGGTATGCTTTGAAGAGCTTTTAGGAAAATTAAAATGAAGCTTGGAGAGAGAAAATGAAAAAAGCAATGACGATATTTTATGAGGTGCATGAAAACCTCTATGTAAATCTTACAAACAGGTGTCCCTGCAGCTGCACCTTTTGTCTGCGGCAGAACAGAGACCATATGGCAGACTCCAATCCCCTTTGGCTGGATCATGAACCAAGCCTGGAAGAAGCGATTGAGGAGCTGAAAAATTTCAATCTGGAAAAATACAGAGAAATTGTTTTTTGCGGATTCGGTGAGCCAACCCAGGCACTTGATGTGCTACTGGGACTTTCAAAGTATATAAAAGAGAAATATCAAAAGCCGATAAGGATCAACACAAACGGTCTTGGAAACCTTGTAAATGAAAGGGACATTACCCCTTTGCTGCAGGGTCTGATCGATACCCTGTCCATCAGCTTAAATACACCGGATGCAAAGAAATATTTTGAGATCGTAAGACCAAAATTCGGAGAACGATCCTTCGATGAAATGCTGGACTTTACGAAAAAGGCCGTGAAATACGTACCAAACGTAATTATGACAACGGTAGATACAACCATCACAAAGGAAGAAGAAGAAGAGTGCCGGAAAATATGTCAGCAGATCGGTGCAACGTACAGAATTCGGGCATGGGAAAACTGAGGAAATAAATGGAAACATATCAGAAATTGTGTGAAATTGCAGGAAAAGAGAATGTGCTGTTCCAGGAGGCTTTAAAAAAGCATACAAGCTTTCGAATCGGAGGTGCTGCGAAATATTTTATTACACCGGATAAAATCGATGCACTGATTGCAGTCACAGAGTATTGCCGAAAGGAAGGAATAGCTTACAGCATTCTGGGAAACGGTACCAATATCCTGGCTTCCGACAGCGGATTTGACGGTGTGATCCTGCAGATACAGAAAAATTTTGATGAATGCAAAATAGAAGGAAAGAGGATTTATGCAGGAGCAGGAATCCTTTTGTCAAAATTGTCTGCAATGGCATTAAAGGAAGGGCTTGCAGGGTTGGAGTTTGCATCTGGCATTCCAGGAACCTTAGGCGGAGCCGTGGTAATGAACGCAGGTGCATACGGAGGCGAGATCAAGGACGTTTTAAAAGAAGTGACCCTTTACAAGCCGGGAATCGGTGTGGAAACGCTTTCGGTTGAAGAATTGAAATTGGGATATAGAAGCAGTATCGTAAAAAATACGGACTGGATCGTACTGCAGGCGGTATTGGAGCTTACAGAAGGAAAGAAGGAAGAAATCGCTCAAAAGATCGAAAGCTTTCGTGCTTCCAGAGCGGAAAAACAGCCCCTTGAGCTTCCGAGTGCCGGAAGTGCCTTTAAGCGTCCGGAAGGATATTTTGCCGGAAAGCTGATTATGGATGCAGGGCTTAGAGGATATGCCATAGGTGATGCGGCAGTTTCCCAAAAGCACTGTGGTTTTTTCGTAAATCTGGGAAATGCAAGTGCCAGCGACATGAAACAACTTTTTGACGAGGTAATCGAAGAAGTTTACCGGAAATTCGGAGTAAAGCTGGAGCCGGAAGTGCGCTTCCTTGGAAAATTTTGAAATAAGGAGGTAAAATGGAGACAGGAAAACTGAACATCATTTCCTTTGGATATAAATATGGATTTCCGGAAAAAGCAAATGTTCTTTTTGACGTTCGTTTTCTTCCAAATCCCTATTATATAGAAGAATTAAAGGAAATGTCCGGAAATGACAGGGCTGTTGCGGAGTATGTTATGAGCTTTTCAGAAAGCCGGGAATTTGTCGATAAACTGGAAGATATGATTTTTTTTATAGAAGAATATTATCGGCGGAAGGAAAAAAGAGAGTTTACCCTGGCAATCGGATGTACAGGGGGCAGACACAGGTCGGTAACAGTAGCAAATGAGATATACAGACGCCTAAAGGAGCATGCAGGCTGGGAAGTTTGTATTTGTCACCGGGATCTTGACAGAGATAAGATAAGGAAAGAGTAAAATGTCATTTTCTTCAGAGTTAAAGGAAGAGCTGGGAGAGGTTTTTGACACGTCCAGACATTGCAGGCTGGCAGAGATAGCGGCAATCCTCTGCTTTGATGGGGAAACCAAAAAAGACGACAGGGGAAATGTAACAATAAAAATAGAAGCAGAAAATCCAATTGCTGTAAATGCGTTTTGCAGTTTGCTTCGGCTTTTGTTTCATACAGAATGCAGCTGCAGCGAAAAAAAATCTTCCAGAAACCTTCTTTCCTATAGTGCACTTTTGGAAAAAGAAACAGCGCAGGAGCTTGCGGCAGCCTTAAAAATAGGAGAAGAAATGCAGCCGGACATCGGCAAGCTGGTAGAAAAAAGCTGCTGCTGCCGAGCCTTCCTTCGAGGGGCTTTTTTATGTGCAGGTTCCGTCAGTGATCCGGATCGGCATTACCATTTTGAAATCCCCTGCAGACAGGAAAAATTAGCAAAGCAGCTGATCTCAATCCTGAAAAAGCTTCATCTGGACGGCAAGCTGGTGGAGCGGCAAAAGCATTTTGTAGTATACATCAAGGACAGTACCCAGATATCAGACCTTCTTGGGATGATGGGGGCAAGAACA
Organism: bacterium; assembly: GCA_963624695.1. Lineage (GTDB taxonomy): Bacteria > Bacillota > Clostridia > Lachnospirales > Lachnospiraceae > Alectryocaccobium. Next base: position 21,337 of record CAVFRH010000045.1, on the reverse strand, counting down.
GGTCTTTTAGACATGGAAAATGCCCGTATTCGCAGGGAAGTTCGCGGAAACATAAACAGAAGGGTAAACTGTGAAACCGCAAATATCAACAAAGCGGCACAGGCTGCAGCAAATCAGATCGAAGATATTCGCTACATAGACGAAACCATCGGAATAAGTTCTCTCCCCGAAAGGCTTGACGAAATGGCCAGAATAAGGTTAAAATATCCCGAGATACCATTAAGCGAGTTAGGTTCTTATTTGGAACCGCCGGTCGGCAAGTCCGGAGTGAATCATCGGCTTCGGAAAATCGGCGCTATTGCAAATAAATTGAGGGACCAAGGAGGAGAGTTATTGTGATAAGGAAACAGACTACGATTCGGATCGCTAACGGTTTGGAGGTTAGGCCGATCGCGATGCTGGTACAGGTGGCTGGGCAATTTGACAGTGAAATTTACCTTGAAAAAGGAAACAAGAGAGTGAACGCAAAGAGCATCATGGGAATGATGGCTTTGGGAATGGACGCCGGAGAAGAAGTGGTGATCTGTGCAAACGGACCGGATGAAGAAGAAGCACTTCGGAAAATGGAAGAGTATTTAACAAATAAATAGTAAATAAAAAAGGGACACCTGCCTGGCGGATGTCCCTTTTCGATTTTATCAATCAATTTATCAATCAAATAGAAGCAAGCTTTTGGAGCGCACAGTCTGCAATCATAAGAAAGCCGTGTTCACGCAGATAGTTCTCTGAAGCATCACAGCAATGATCACAATTACTGTATTCTGAAAGAATGTTGCAGATACGGTTGAAGTTTTCCGGATCCTTTTTCGGACTGTGAAGGATCAGAAGATAGTCGCTTGTGTCGTATTTGTAGAAGGAGTTCTTTACAGATACAGAGCGTGGTACTGCCTTTGAGGCAAGAATCGCATCATCCAGAGAAGAAAAACGAAAGGCCTCTACAAGATGAGCGGGCTCTTCGGATTTTTCGGCATCAGGAGAAGCGGTCTTTGCGGCTTCACTTGTTTTCAAGGCTCCTTTTACGGCTGCATCGTTTATTTTTTTCAGAAGATTTAAAATTCCATCAGCACCGGAAAAATGAAGTTCGGTGGAGGCTGCTGCTTGTGGATTGGAAAAACTGGAAAAGCGGGTATCCAGCTCTTCCGGATCTTTGGCCTTCGTGATGATTAAAGTAAGGCTGTCCACAGAAGGAATTGCTTCAATAACAAGAGGAATACCATTTGATTCGAAGCCAAGTTCGTGGTGTGCCTGAAGCATCATATCGCGAAAAAGGTTCTTTGCCTTTTCAGAACCGTAAGCAAGCTCCTTAAGATCAATCTTACGACTGCTGAGATCTGCTTTTGTTAAAGTACATTTGATCTGATTTTCATTTATTTTTTCTATTTTCATAGGCTTTTTTTCCTCGAAATTTCGTTCTGAGATTTATGTTAAAGCTTAGTATAAAACAAAAAGTTGAAGTTTGCAATTGATATTGATGACTATTGTTGCTATTATAAAAACCGAAGATTTCGAAAGGAGATTATATGAATTTAAAAAGTCAGACAAGCATAGCAGGAATTTTATATATTATCTTTGGAATTCTGTGTATTGCCTTCAGGGGAGGAATCATTTCCTTTGCAGGCATCTGTCTCGGAGCAGCATTTCTTGTCTTTGGAATCGTAAATATTATTCGGGAGGAGCTCCCGGTTGGCATAGTGCTGGCAATTATCGGAGTTGTTATTTTACTGGCCGGCAAGTTCTTTATTGCTGCTTTGTTCTATATTGTAGCAGTAATCCTGATTCTTACCGGAATCCAGAGACTTTATGTCTTTTTTAAGACCAGAGCGGTCAATGACAGCATCTTACGGCCGGAAGGAATCAGGCCGATTGTTCTTATTATTGTAGGTCTGCTTTTTCTGATCTATCAAAGAGGAACAATTTCGATTATTTTTGTGGCAATCGGAATTTTATTTATCGTTACCGGAATTCTTGCCATAGCAGACAGTAACTGAAAATCTGAAATGAAATGAGAGTAGTAGATGAGCAGACGTAGAAAGAAAAAAAGCCTGCCTTTACCATTTGTACTTGGAGTGATAGGGGCAGCGGCAGTTTGTTGCATTATATATTTTGCAGTTGCAGGAAGCGGCCCAAATACAAAGATAGCAGATCAGAATGCATTCTTTTCCATAGAATCCGAAAATAGTGCAGCGATTATTTTAAATGGAGAAGAACTGGAAGAAAAAGGTTTTGTAGCAGACGGAACAATTTATGTTCCCTATACGACCGTATGGAGCAGTATCAACAGTGGATTTTATCTGGAGGGAGATACCCTTTACAGGACACTTCCAGAGCAAAGCTATAGCTGGAGTCTTGGAGATGGAAGCGGGGCTTTGTATAAAAGTGAGGATGGAACCGTATACATTTCGGAAAGCTGCATTGCAGAGTATTCTGATCTGGACATTGCCTGCTATACAGAACCTTACCGCCTTGTAATCCGAAATGACTGGGACGCACTGCAGGGTGCATCGGTCACAAAGGATACCCAGATCAGGGTGAAGGCAGATGAAAGAAGCGAAATTGCCACAGAAGCTGTCAGCGGAGAGAGCTTGGAGCTTTTGGAAGAGGGAGAAAGCTGGAGCCTTGTTTTGTCTGCAGATGGACACAAGGGCTACATTCAAAATCAGAACATTGAAAAAACGGGTCTGATAAGCCATGAGGAAAATACAAGCTATACATTCCCGAGCCTGGCAGATGGTCAAACCGTAAAAATGGTATGGCATTACATAGACAGCGTGGCAAACAATCAATATCTGGATGGAATGCTGGCAGACAGCCCATCTTTAAATGTAATCAGTCCAACCTGGTTCGTTATAGACAATGCACAGGGAGATCTGATCTCCTATGCTGACCAGGACTATATGGACAAGGCACATAACACCTACGGCCTTAAGGTATGGGCTTTGATCAATGACTACAGCAAGGAGGACAGCTCTACCGGAGAGATTCTTGCAAGCAAAGAAAACAGACAGAGAATCATCAGTCAGCTGATGGAAAGTGCACAGACCTATGGATTCGATGGAATTAATGTGGATTTTGAAACCATTACCAGCAGTCAGGCACCGGCATATCTGCAGTTCCTTCGTGAGCTGACTCTGGAAGCACATGCAAGGGGACTTGTTGTATCCACAGACAATTACGTTCCCACTTATACAAAGCAATATAAGAGAGCCGAACAGGCAAAGATTGTGGATTATGTTGTAATTATGGGGTATGATGAACATACGTCCGTATCAGAGGAGATTGGTTCGGTAGCTTCTATCAATTTTGTAGAAGAAGGAATTACAGATACATTACAGGAAGTTCCGGCTTCCAAGGTGATACTTGCAGTGCCATTTTATACAAGAGGATGGACACAGACCTTCGGAGAGGAGGGATTCACCTCGGAAATCGTAAATATGACAGACGAAGCAGAATATATAGACAGCCACGGCATTACACTTAGCTGGGATGAGTCTGTTGGTCAATACACAGGAAGTGCAGAGGATTCTGATGCAAGATACACCATTTGGGTGGAGGATGCACAGTCCATCGGATTGAAGCTGGATCTTATTTCAAAATATTCCCTTGGCGGAGCAAGTGCTTGGAGAATCGGAACAGAGACAGCAGACATTTGGAATGTTTGGAAGGAAAAGTTAGGTTGATCGTATCTGTATCAGGCAGATCGAGAAAGGAAGAGTATGGCTGAGGTATTGCAGGAAGAATTTAAGACAACCCTTATGGGTGGATACGATAAAGAAGATGTACATGCAAAATTCAAGGCATTGGAAGAAAAGGAATATGCCGAGAAAAGCAAGCTGAATCAGGAGATTCAAAGATTAAAGGAGCAGGTGGAAGAAAAAGATCGGCTTCTGGAAGAAAAAAAGGCACAGATTGAACAGCTGAACAGGGACATCGAAGAAAAATATCAGACTTATATCGACAATTATGACATCATCGGAAAGCTTGTATATGAAACAAGGATCAAATCAGAAAAGGCCCTGAATGAGGCAAATGAGGAAAGAGACAGAATCCTGGAGGAAGCAAATAAAAAGGCAAAGCTTACCGTGAAAAAGGCTAAGGACGAAATGGAAAAGAGCTTTGAAGACGGAAAACGCCGCTATGGTATGCTGCAGGATGAGGTAAATGAACTGATCCAGATGGTAAATCAGGTACAGCACAAATTTATGCAGTCCTTTAAGGCAATTCATGAAATTTCCGGAGCAATGAATGAAAATGCTCCTGCGGAGCTCGTGTTTGGAGAAGAGGAGACGTCAGAGGAAGAAATGCAGGAGAAAACCTTTGAAGATGAAGTAGAAGAGGAAAGCTTTGATGAGGAATTCGATGAGGATGAAGAGGAAGATATGTCCTATCGAATTGAAATTGAGGATGAAGACTGATTCGAAGCTTAGATGAAGCAGGCAGAGTTATGAAGACAAAAATAGTGAAAGTAGATAAAGAAAAACCGGAAGAAGAGCTGATGAAAGAAGCAGGAGAAATCCTGAAAAGCGGCGGACTGGTGGCTTTTCCGACAGAGACGGTTTACGGACTTGGCGGGAATGCACTGGATCCGAAGGCTTCCGAAAAAATATATGCAGCAAAGGGAAGACCGTCAGATAATCCCCTGATCGTTCACATCGCACAGTGGGAGGCACTTCCTGCAATTGTTTCAGAACTGCCAGAGAAGGCTGTAAAGCTTGGAAAAGCCTGCTGGCCGGGACCTTTGACCATGATTTTTCGAAAAAGTGAGCTTGTGCCTTTGGAGACGACAGGTGGTTTGGAAACGGTTGCAGTACGTTTTCCGGTCCATCCCGTGGCGAAAGCCTTGATTTTGGCAGGGGGAGGCTATATTGCAGCTCCCAGTGCGAATTTATCGGGAAGACCAAGTCCTACAAAGGCTCAGCATGTAATAGATGACTTGTCCGGACGAATCGACATGATCGTGGACGGCGGAGAAGCAGACATCGGACTGGAGTCAACCATAGTAGATTTTACCGGGGAAGAACCGGTAATCCTGCGGCCGGGATTTTTAAATCAGGAAAGGATGAAAGAGATTATCGGCAGTGTAGAGATCGATGCCGGGATCATTTCATCGGACAGCAAGGTAAAGCCAAAGGCTCCTGGAATGAAATACAGACACTATGCTCCAAAAGGAGATCTGACACTGGTAGAAGGAAGTCCGGAAGCAGTGGCAGAGAAAATCAACGAATTGGCAGAAGAAAAGATAAGGCAGGGAAAAAAGACTGCGATTCTTTGTGCCAGTGAGCATAAGGAAAAATACAAAAATGGAGAAGTACTTCCACTTGGAAGGCTTTCACAGGAAGAAGAGATTGCACAGCATTTATTCGATGCCCTGCGGAAAATGGATGACGATGGAATCGAGTATATCTATTCTGAAACCTTTGATACAAAAAGGATCGGAGCAGCTATAATGAACCGGCTCTTAAAGGCAGCTGGCCATAAAATTATAGAAGTAAATAAATAGAAGGAGGAAAAAGAAATGATAGCATTAGGATGTGATCACGGCGGATACGATCTTATGCAGGAGGTGAAGGCTCACTTGGAAGAGAGAGGACTGGAGTACAAGGACTACGGTACCTACAGCAAGGAATCCTGCGATTATCCGGTATTCGCAAAGAAAGTAGGAAAGGCAATTCAGGACGGTGTATGCGACAAGGGAATTCTGATCTGCGGCACAGGAATCGGAATTTCAATCACAGCAAACAAGATGAAGGGAATCCGTGCAGCATGCTGTTCCGATACCTTTACAGCAAAGGCAACAAGAGAGCATAACAATGCAAACATCATTGCATTCGGCGGCCGTGTAGTAGGACCAGGACTTGCAATCGACATCGTAGATGCTTTTCTGGATACACCGTTCTCAAACGGAGAGCGTCATATCCGCAGAATCGAACAGATCGAAGATTAAGAAAAATTGCTGAAGGGCAGTTGTACACCGGAGGAGACTATGAGCGAAAAACGTGCAGATTATATAAGCTGGGATGAATATTTTATGGCAGTAGCCAAGCTTGCGGGAATGCGGTCGAAGGATCCCAATTCCCAGGTTGGATCCTGTATTGTCAGTCAGGACAACAAGATCCTTTCTCTTGGTTACAACGGCTTCCCTCTGGGCTGCTCAGACGATGAGTATCCATGGACCAGAGAGGATGAGGATCCATTAAAGACAAAATACCTTTATGTGACTCACAGTGAGCTGAATGCGATTTTAAATTACAGAGGAGGCTCTCTCGAGGGTTCTAAGATGTACGTTTCCATGTTTCCGTGCAATGAATGTGCAAAGGCAATCATCCAATCCGGGATAAAAACCTTGATTTACGAGATAAACAAGTATCCGGATTCTCCGGCAGTTTTAGCTTCCATGCGGATGCTGGAATCTGCGGGAATAGAGGTAAAGCAATATGAGCCTTCCGGCAGAGAATTAAAAATAATGATCTAAAGAAAAAAGCGTTCGATGAAAAATTCATTGGACGCTTTTTCTTTAGGAAGGCAAGTAGGCTCAGGGGCTGGCTATAGTTGACATTATGGTACTGTATTGATAAAATAACCCAGAATGGCTAAACTGGATTTTGAGAATAGATCGATATCATACAGGAGGAGAAAACTGTGAAAATATATGATGAATTGGTTGCCAGAGGGTTGATTGCCCAGGTAACAAATGAAGAGGTAGTCAGAGATCTTGTTGACAACGGAAAGGCCGTATTTTACATCGGATTTGACCCTACTGCAGACAGCTTGCATGTAGGACATTTTATGGCACTGTGTCTTATGAAGAGACTGCAGATGGCCGGCAACCGTCCGATTGCCCTGCTTGGCGGCGGAACAGCAATGATCGGAGATCCGTCTGGTAGATCTGACATGCGTACCATGATGACAAGAGAAACCATTCAGCACAATGTAGACTGCTTTAAGAAACAGATGAGCAGATTCATTGAGTTTGGAGAGGGAAAAGCCATGATGGTAGACAATGCAGAGTGGCTTTTGGGACTTAATTACGTAGAATTTATCCGTGACATCGGACCATGTTTTTCCGTAAATCAGATGCTTCGTGCAGAGTGCTACAAGCAGCGTATGGAAAAGGGACTGAGCTTTTTGGAATTCAACTACATGCTGATGCAAAGCTACGATTTCCTGGAGCTTTACAAACGCTACGGCTGCAATCTTCAGTTCGGAGGAGATGATCAGTGGAGCAATATGTTAGGCGGTACCGATCTGATTCGAAGAAAGCTGCAGAAGGATGCAAATGCAATGACTATTACTCTGCTTCTTAATTCCGAGGGCAAGAAGATGGGCAAGACCCAGTCCGGTGCAGTATGGCTCGATCCGGAAAAAACAAGCCCATACGAGTTCTATCAGTATTGGAGAAATGTAGGAGATGCAGATGTTTTGAAATGTCTGCGTATGCTTACCTTCCTTCCGCTTGAACAGATCGATGAGATGGACAAATGGGAAGGAAGCCAGCTGAATACCGCAAAAGAAATCCTTGCGTTTGAGCTGACAAAGCTGGTTCATGGCGAAGAGGAAGCAAGTAAGGCACAGTCTGCAGCAAGAGCTTTATTTGCCGGCGGTGCAGATGATGCAAATACACCAAAGGCAGAGATTGATGCAAGCGAAGCCCAGGATGGAGCGTTTGATGTAATCTCACTGCTTGTAAAATCCGGTCTGGTAAAAACACGTTCCGAAGGAAGACGTGCCATTGAGCAGGGCGGTGTTTCTGTTGACGGAGAAAAGGTTACGGATATTAAGGCTGTAATAGAAACAGATAAATTGTCCGGAAACGGTATCCTCCTGAAGAGAGGAAAGAAGAATTTCAGAAAGGTTGTTCTGAAATAAAAGAAGAAGGATCAGATGCGGAGGAAATAGAAATGGTCAAATATGGCGTAAATGAATTGAGAAAGATGTTCCTTGAATTTTTCGAGGGCAAGGGACATTTGGTGATGAAGAGCTTTTCACTGGTACCTCACAATGATAACAGCCTTCTTCTTATAAATGCAGGTATGGCTCCTTTAAAGCCATACTTTACCGGAGCAGAGATTCCGCCAAGAAGAAGGGTAGCAACCTGCCAGAAATGTATTCGTACCGGCGATATCGAAAATGTAGGAAAAACAGCCCGTCACGGCACATTCTTTGAAATGCTGGGAAACTTTTCCTTTGGAGATTACTTCAAAAATGAAGCAATTTCCTGGTCCTGGGAGTTTTTAACCCAAAAGGTAGGACTTGATCCAAACAGACTTTATCCTTCTGTATATCAGGATGATGATGAAGCATTTGAAATCTGGGAAAAGAAGATCGGCGTGCCGGCAGAGAGAATTTTCCGTTTTGGAAAAGAAGACAACTTCTGGGAGCATGGAAGCGGTCCTTGCGGTCCCTGCTCTGAAATTTACTACGACCGCGGCGAGAAGTATGGATGCGGAAAGCCTGGATGTACAGTAGGATGCGACTGCGATCGTTACATGGAGGTTTGGAACAACGTATTTACCCAGTTTGACAACGACGGAGAAGGTAACTATACAGAGCTGAAAAATAAAAACATCGATACCGGAATGGGCCTGGAAAGACTTGCGGTTGTAGTACAGGATGTAGACTCTATTTTCGATGTGGACACGCTTCAGGCACTGCGCAATGCCGTATGTAAAACAGCAGGAAAAGAATACCATAAGGATTACAATACAGACGTTTCCATTCGTCTGATTACAGACCATATCCGTTCTGCAACATTTATGATTTCCGACGGAATCATGCCGACCAATGAAGGCAGAGGATACGTTCTTCGACGAATTATCCGCCGTGCTGCAAGACATGGAAGACTGCTTGGAATCGATCACCTTTTCCTGGCTGATCTCGCAAGAGAGGTTATTGCAGGAAGCAAGGACGGATATCCGGAGCTGGAAGAAAAACAGGATTTCATTATCCAGGTTTTGAAAAATGAAGAAAGCCAGTTCAACAAGACAATCGATCAGGGTCTGCGTATTCTTTCCGATATGGAAGAAAAAATGGCGCAGGCAGGAGAGAAAACCCTTACCGGAGAAGATGCCTTTAAGCTTTACGATACCTATGGCTTCCCTCTGGATCTTACAAAAGAGATTCTGGAGGAAAAGGGATACAACATCGATGAGGAAGGCTTTAAAAGCTGCATGAAGGCTCAGCAGGAAAGAGCCAGAGAAGCAAGAGATACAACAAACTATATGGGAGCGGCTGCAACGGTATATGATCAGATCGATACTTCCATAACAAGTGAGTTTGTAGGCTATAGCACTTTGAATGTACAGTCAGAGATCAGCGTACTTACAGATGAAAAGGAAATCCGCACTTCTCTTCTTGAGGGAGAAAAGGGAACCATTATTACAAAAGTAACACCTTTCTATGCAACCATGGGTGGACAGGAAGGAGACACCGGACGGATCAGTACTGCAAACGGAGTCTTTGAGGTAGAAGACACCATAAGGCTTCGAGGCGGAAGAGTAGGCCATGTGGGAGTAATGAAGTCCGGTATGCTTTCCACAGGTGACAGTGTACAGTTAGAGGTGAACAGACAGGGGCGTCTCGACACTTGCAAAAACCACTCTGCAACACATCTTCTTCAGAAAGCACTGAAGAGCGTTCTTGGAAGCCATGTAGAACAGAAGGGATCCCTGGTAACTCCAACAAGACTTCGTTTTGACTTTTCACACTTCCAGGCAATGACAGTGGAAGAAATCAAAGAAGTAGAAAAGTTGGTAAATGAGGCAATTGAGGCTCAGTATGAAGTAAAAACCCAGATTATGGGACTTGAGGATGCAAAGAAGACAGGAGCAATGGCTCTTTTCGGTGAAAAATACGGAGAAGAGGTTCGTGTTGTCAACATGGGTGACTATTCCATTGAGCTTTGTGGAGGTACTCATGTAGCAAATACTTCTCAGATTGCCAACTTTAAGATCTTATCTGAGGCCGGAATCGCATCCGGTGTAAGACGTATTGAGGCACTGACCGGACGCAATGTTTTGAACTATTATGAAAAAATGGAAGAAAAAATGATGTCCTGTGCAGGTATGCTGAAAGCATCTGCAGATGAGCTGGAAGGCAGAATCCATCATTTGATGGACGAGAACAAACAGCTTCATTCAGAAAATGAGTCTTTGAAGAGCAAACTGGCAAAGGAAGCTGTCAGCGGTGTAATGGACAGCGTGGTACAGATAAAGGAGACAAAGCTTCTGGCTGCAAATGTTCCGGATCAGGACATGAATGCCTTGCGTAACCTTGGAGATGAGCTGAAAGAAAAGCTTGGCGAAGGCGTAGTAGTTTTAGCATCTGCAAAGGATGGAAAAGTAAGCCTGTGCGCAATGGCAACAGATGGTGCAGTAAAGCAGGGAGCGCATGCAGGAAATATTGTGAAAGCTGCAGCTGCAATCGTCGGAGGAGGCGGCGGCGGAAGACCGAATATGGCTTCTGCCGGCGGAAAGGATGCTTCCAAGATTCCGGATGCGATTGCTGCAATTCCTTCTATTCTTGAGGGAATGTTAAAATAATAAGGGAGTTGATTACTTGAGTACAGAGCTTTCAAAGCAGAAAAAAATGGCTCAGGCAGAAAAAATGTATGCCTGGCTCAGCGAAAATGAAGAGGAATTCAGGGAACTGATGGCTTATTATCGCTGTGCTTTGATGGAAGTATCTACAAAATTTAGTGTATTGCAGGAGGAGCTGTCACTGAAATTTGACAGAAATCCGATTGAATCAATCAAAACCAGGATGAAAAGCCGGGAAAGTATTTTCGGAAAGCTGGAGCGAAAAAATCTGCCGATTTGTCTGGAAAGTCTGGAGAGAAAAATAGATGACATAGCAGGGGTGAGGGTCATTTGTACCTTTCCCTCTGATATGTATCAGTTGGCAGATGCACTTTTGATGCAGGACGATGTAATTCTTCTGGAAAAGAAGGATTATATCCAAAATCCGAAGCCCAATGGCTACAGAAGTCTGCACCTTATTATTGCAGTTCCAATCTTCCTGCATGATCATAAAAAGCTTATGACTGTAGAGGTACAGTTTCGAACACTGGCCATGGATTGGTGGGCGAGTATCGAACACAAGATCATGTATAAAAAGAACAGGCCAAATATGCCGGAGGCACAGGAGGCGCTTCTTCGTTGTGCACTCAGAAGCTACTATCTGGATTTGGAGATGGAAAGCATTTATAAAGCAACGGTTGGAGACAGCGAAAAACCTCTCTTTAGTGACAGAAAAATGATAAAGACAAATGAGGGTCAAAATGATGTCTGATGAAATAAATGTAATAGATGAAGATAAGCCGGAGCAGGCTCCAGAAACGGAAGATAAAAAAGACGGCAGCGAAGATGAATACGAAAAAGTCTGCTTTATGTGCAGAAGGTCAGAGAGCAAGGCAGGAAAGCTGATGAATTTTGGCTACAATATGTATGTTTGCTCTGATTGTATGCAAAAAAGCATGGACGCCATGCAGAAAAGTCCCATTAATCTCAATGATATGATGTCGAATTTTCCAACGGAAATGAATCTGGGAGATATGATCGCAAATATACAGATTCCCAGAACACAGCAGGTGAAAAAACGTAAGGAAAAAGCAAAGAAACCGGTTCCAAAACTGGATCTTCGCAACATTCCGGCACCTCATCGCATGAAGGCCCAGCTGGACGAATATATCATCGGACAGGAACAGGCGAAAAAAGTCATGTCCGTAGCGGTCTATAATCATTACAAGAGAATTCTTTCATCACAGAACAATGATGTAGAAATTCAAAAATCCAATATGCTGATGTTAGGACCTACAGGAAGCGGAAAAACCTATATGGTGCAGACCTTGGCAAGGATATTAAATGTTCCCTTGGCCATTACAGATGCAACGTCCCTGACAGAGGCCGGATATATAGGAGATGACGTGGAAAGCGTCATCAGCAAGCTTCTTGCAGCAGCGGACAATGATGTAGACAGGGCCGAGCAGGGAATTGTCTTTATTGATGAGATAGACAAGATTGCCAAAAAGAAAAATACAAATCAGAGAGATGTAAGCGGAGAAGCGGTTCAGCAAGGACTTTTAAAGCTTCTGGAGGGAAGCCAGGTAGAAGTTCCGGTAGGTGCCAGCAGCAAAAATGCAATGGTTCCAATGGTAACTGTCGATACCAGAAACATTCTCTTTATTGTAGGCGGAGCGTTTTCAGGACTGGAAGAAATCATTATGGAAAGACTGAATAAGCAGGCAGCCATAGGATTCAGCTCAGAACTGAAAGATCGGTGCGAGAAGGATAAAAATATTCTCTTAAAAGCAAACTGGGAAGATCTGCGTAGCTTTGGCATGATACCGGAATTCCTTGGAAGACTGCCAATTCTTACTGCGTTGCAGGCTCTGGATGAAGAAATGCTGGTAAAGATTTTAAAGGAGCCCAGAAATGCGATATTAAAGCAGTACGAAAGACTGCTGGAAATGGATGAAGTAAAGCTTACCTTTGAAGAGGAGGCACTGTATTCGATTGCCAAAAAGGCATTGGAGGTAGACACCGGAGCCAGAGCACTTCGGACAATTCTGGAAGAATACATGCTGGATATCATGTATGAGGTTCCAAAGGATGATAATATCGGTCAGGTTATTATTACAAAGGAATACATTGAGCATACAGGCGGCCCGCGGATCATTATGCGGGGACAGGAATATCTGACCATGCAGTAAGCCACAGTGATTTGAAGAAAAAAGCCGGATTTTTCCGGCTTTTCTGATAAAGGAAGCATAAATGGATATTTTAGATAAGGCAATTGCATTCGCTACCAAGGCACATGAGGGGATGACCCGAAAAATGAGTTATACACCATACATTCTTCATCCGATGGAGGCCGCGGTGATCGTTGGAACAATGACACCGGATCGAGAGGTTATAGCAGCAGCTCTTTTACACGATACGGTAGAGGATACAAAGATTACATTAGAGGAAATTTATCAGGAATTTGGTAAAAGAGTGGGTGATCTTGTAAAATCAGAAACGGAAGACAAAAGAGAAGACCGCCCGCCTCAGGAAACATGGGAAATCCGGAAAAAAGAATCAATAGAAGAACTGGAGGCATCTGGGGATATTGCGGTCAAGATGCTCTGGCTTGGAGACAAGCTTTCGAACATGCGCAGCTTTTATCAGGAATATCAGATGGTAGGAGATGCTATTTGGGAGAGCTTTAATCAGAAGGATCCCAACAAGCAGGCATGGTATTATCGATCAATTGTAAAAGCACTGGAGCCCCTTCATAAGTACCCGGCCTGGCAGGAGTATGCCTGGAGAGTAGAACGGGTTTTTGAACACTTTCCAGATCCGAACAGGAAGGAAGCTACAGAGGACGAAAAGCTTGACAGAATCAACAGTAATATCGATATTCTGGAAAAGTATGAATAGGATATCTGCCTGCAGCAGGCAAGGAAATGGAGAAGCATGACGGAAAAGCTTGTAAAAAATGCCATAGCACATATCAAAAAAGGAGAGGCCAGAAGTCTGAAAAAAGGCGGAGCCTGGATTTTCGACAATGAGATCGAAAAGGTAAGCGGAGCATACGAAAACGGAGATATTATCCGAGTGGAAGACTTCGATGGCTTTTTTTTAGGGTATGGCTTTATCAATGATAATTCAAAGATTCGGATCAGGATGCTGTCCAGATGGAGAAAGGAAGCAATTGACAGAAAATTTCTGCATGACCGGGTGAAGGCGGCATGGGACTATCGAAAGAGAACGGTGGACACCTCTTCCTGCAGGATCATCTTCGGGGAAGCAGACTGGCTTCCGGGTCTTGTGGTAGACAAATATGAAGACGTTCTTGTGGTAGAATCCCTTGCACTTGGAATTGACAGATTGAAGGAAATGCTCTTGGAGGAATTAAAAGAAATTCTGAAGGAAGACGGAATTTGCATTAAGGGAATCTATGAACGCTCGGATGCACCGGTTCGAAAAAAAGAGGGGATGCAGCCGAAAAAGGGCTTTATCGGACCCGAGTTTGACACGAATGTAGAAATCGTAGAAAACGGAGTTCACTATATGGTAGATGTTGTGAACGGACAGAAAACAGGATTCTTCCTGGACCAGAAATACAATCGTCTGGCTATGCAGAAAATCTGTGCAGATGCAGGAAGTGTATTGGATTGTTTTACCCATATGGGAACCTTTGCTTTAAATGCAGGATTCGCAGGGGCAAAGAAAGTGACAGGACTGGATATATCTGCATATGCGATCCAACAGGCAAGAGAAAATGCATTGCGAAACGGATTGGAAGGAAAAGTAGAATTCCGACAGGCAGATGTATTGGATGAATTGCCAAGACTTTACGAAGCAGGGGAACGCTATGACGTCGTGATTTTGGATCCGCCGGCATTTACAAAGTCCAGGGAAGCAACGAAAAATGCCATAAAGGGATACCGGGAGATCAATATGAAGGGAATGCGTCTGGTAAAGGACGGCGGATACCTTGCAAGCTGTTCCTGCTCCCATTTTATGACCCAGGAGCTGCTTACAAAAACAATCCGGGAAGCTGCAGCTACGGTGCACAAACGGCTTCGCCAGGTAGAGTTTCGTACCCAGTCTCCGGATCATCCGATCCTTTGGGCAGCGGATGAAAGCTATTATCTGAAATTCTTTATCTTTCAGGTTTGCGATGAAAAGTGAATATGATAAAAGAAGAGCTGTCTGAAAAGGCAGCTTTTTTGTTGCCATGTATTCGTAAGGAGCTGACAATGATAAACCCTCTGTATTACTCATATCAATTGTTTCAGTTCATCGTAGGTGAAACATACGATAGAGTAAAATATTAATTTGATGCACGTTCATATAAAATAAGAGAGGTATTTTAGATTTCAAATGGAGACATAATATGCGTGCAAAGGATATTGGAATAAGAATATTGAGTCTGTGTGAGGAAAGAGGCTGGACCTTGTATCGTTTAAAAGAAACAAGCGGCGTAAATTACAATACCCTTCGCAGCATATGTTATGGAAATTCCAGTCCTTTGATGGATACGTTGGAAAGAATATGTCAGGGCTTTAATATTTCTCTGAGCGATTTCTTTAATGAAAAAGAAAAAGTAAGAAAAAGTCTTTCGGATGAACAGATGGAGCTGATAAAGATAACAGATTTTCTTGACCCTGGACAAATGAGACAGGTAATCGCATACTCAAAGGGGATAAAGGAAAAATGAACAGAGATCCACCTCTTTTTCTGCAGGAAAAGAAATTGATTTGCAGTAAAAGGGGAGAAGTTATGGTTATATTTAAAGCTTTATATACTTTGGAACAGGTAAAGAAAATGTTGTCACTTTCCGATGCGGCACTTTGGGAATTGATTGAAAGAAATCGGATTCGATATGTCATGATCCAGCAGGAAAAATTTATCAGAGGGATCGATCTGGAAAAGTATATTAACAGTCTGGAAGCCTTTTGAAAAAGATATAAAGTGAACGGAAAAAAAGAGCAGGTAGATCCTGCTCTGTGAAAAAGAAAATAAGTTATTGAGCATTTACTTTATTTTTGTAGTGCTCCCACTCAAACACAGCATCTTTAAACTGGATCAGCAGAGTGTAGGAATCACCGGCAGTGCCGTATTCTTCTTCAAACTCGAGAAGAAGAGAAAAGGACTGAAGGTCAGCTTCCTCCTCTGCTTTTTCTATGCCGGTCAGATAAGAGCCACTGAGATTTTTTAAAAGTTCCTGCAGCTGAGCTTCATCCAGGAGCTGATCCGGTACTTCTTTTATTAGCACATCGTCTGCGTTGTAGTAGCGAAATCCGTCTTTTACGGCACTTACAATGCGGCAGTTCGTAAAGCGGGCCTGTGTTATATCCGCATAGCTGTTGGTAAAACGGGTATTTTGTGAATTTGCTGCGGTAATGATCAAAGCATCCAGGGAAAGTGTAAGCTGGTCCTGGGAAAAGACACAGTCTACAATACGGCAGTCAGAAAATGAAAAGGTATTTATTTCGTTTGTTGATTTAAAATTCATAAATAAGCATCTCCTTAAAAATCTTCCTTAAAATAATAACAGAAATAAAAAACAAAGCAAGACAGGGGAAAATAAGAAAATTCGTAAAAATTCAATAATTTATCTAAAAATATTCTATTTTTTATAAAGAAATTATGAATTATGATAGGTACATCAAATGAAACGGTTGTGAAACGTTACATTTAAAAAGGAGGAACAATTAATGAAAAAAAGACAGTTAATGGCAGCAGCATTGGCAGCAACATTTGCATTTTCAATGGTAGGCTGTGGAAGCTCATCCAGCAGCTCATCAGCGGCAAGCTCAGCAAGCAGCGCAAGCTCAGCAAGTAGCGCAAGCTCAGCAAGCAGCGAGAGTTCAGCAAGCAGTGAGAGCTCAGCAAGCAGCACGGAGACAGCCAGCGGAGATGTAGAAAACAAAGACAAACCACTTTGCTGGTTTAACCGTCAGCCATCCAACAGCTCTACCGGAGAACTGGACAGTGAAGCTCTTAACTTTAACGATGATACCTATTATGTAGGTTTCGATGCAACTCAGGGTGCAGAGCTTCAGGGAACCATGGTTATGGAGTACATCGCAGACAACATCGACACAATCGACCGTAACGGTGATGGCGTAATCGGATACGTTCTTGCAATCGGTGACATCGGACACAACGATTCCATTGCCCGTACAAGAGGTGTTCGTTCCGCACTGGGAACAGGAGTTGAGACAGACGGAGATGTTGATTCTTCACCGGTAGGAACCAACGTAGACGGAACTGCAACAGCAGTTCAGGATGCAGAAATTGAGATCGACGGAAAAACATATATAATCCGTGAGCTTGCTTCTCAGGAAATGAAGAACTCTGCAGGAGCTACATGGGATGCAGCTACCGCAGGAAATGCAATTTCAACATGGTCAGCTTCCTTTGGTGAACAGATTGATATCGTAGTATCCAATAACGATGGTATGGGAATGTCAATGTTCAATGCATGGGCAAAAGACAACGAAGTTCCTACATTCGGATATGATGCAAACTCAGATGCAGTTGCAGCAATCGCAGAAGGCTACGGCGGAACAATTTCCCAGCATGCAGATGTTCAGGCTTACCTGACACTGAGAGTACTGCGTAACGCACTTGACGGAGTAGATATTGACACTGGTATCGGTACAGCAGATGAGGCTGGAAACGTTCTGGAAGAGGGCGTAGATTACAGATACAGCGAAGAGGAGAGATCCTACTATGCATTGAACCTTGCTGTAACAGCTGACAACTACGAAGACTTTATGGATTCTACAGTAACTTACGAGTCAGTTTCCAATCAGCTTGATTCCAGCACAAGCCCAGAGAAGAAAGTTTGGCTGAACATTTACAATGCATCCGATAACTTCCTGAGCTCTACTTATCAGCCACTTCTTGAGAAGTATGATGACCTTCTTAACCTTGATGTAGAGTACATCGGTGGTGACGGACAGACAGAATCCAATATCACAAACCGCCTTGGAAACCCGAGCGAGTATGATGCATTTGCAATTAACATGGTTAAGACTGACAACGCTTCCTCTTATACATCAATTCTTTCTAAGTAATTGACGAGGCAGAGCGTCAGCTGTTAAAGAACCGAAAGAAGGGTATCAGTGCGATACCCTTCTTTCAATAAGAAAAGGAAGGATGGCTATGGCAGAAGATAAGAATAAATACATCTTATCGATTATCGGCATGAGCAAATCATTCGGCAGGAACAAAGTTCTGAAACAAATAGACCTGAATGTGAAGCCGGGAACCATTATGGGACTCATGGGCGAAAATGGTGCCGGAAAATCGACAATGATGAAGTGTCTCTTCGGAACTTACCAGAAGGATGAGGGGACGATTATATTAGACGGCAAGGAGGTAAATTTCTCTGGACCAAAGGAGGCACTGGAAAACGGAGTTGCAATGGTTCATCAGGAATTAAACCAGTGTCTGGAAAGAAGTGTTATAGACAATCTGTTCCTTGGACGCTATCCGAAGAATTCTCTTGGAATGGTTGATGAGGGCAGAATGAAAAAAGAAACCTCGGAACTGTTCAGAAAGCTTGGTATTACCGTTAATCTTACGCAGCCTATGAAAAATATGTCAGTATCGCAGCGTCAGATGTGCGAGATCGCAAAGGCAATTTCCTATCATTCCAAGGTGATTGTTTTGGATGAGCCAACGTCTTCCCTTACCGCACCAGAGGTTGAAAAGCTGTTTAATATGATGCGGCAGCTGAAGGCACAGGGGATTTCCCTTATCTATATCTCACACAAGATGGATGAGATCTTCAATATCTGTGATGAGGTATCCGTTCTTCGAGACGGAAGCCTGGTTATGACAAAAGAGAGCAAGGACACCGACATGAATGAGCTGATTGCTGCAATGGTTGGCCGTTCTCTTGAAAACAGATTCCCGCCGGTAGACAATAAGCCGGGTGAGGTTATTTTCTCTGTACAGAACCTGTCTACAAAATATGCTCCGAAGCTTCAGCATATCTCCTTTGATGTAAGAAAGGGAGAGATATTTGGATTTTACGGCCTGGTAGGTGCAGGACGAACAGAGCTTCTTGAAACCATATTCGGAATTCGTACCAGGGCAGAAGGAAACATTATTTACAACGGAAAGTCCTTAAACTTTGAGTCTCCGAGAGATGCGATGGATCATGGATTTGCCTTGATCACAGAGGAAAGAAAGGCAAACGGACTTTTCCTGAAAGCGGACATTACCTTTAATACGACGATTGCGAACATGAAGCGATATAAAAACGGAATCGCACTTTCTGAAGATCGTATGGTAAGATCCACAGCAGAAAAGATCAAGATCATGCATACCAAATGCATGGGCCCGGAAGATATGATATCCAATCTTTCCGGTGGAAATCAGCAGAAGGCAATATTCGGTAAATGGCTGGATCGTTCCCCGAATATCTTCATGATGGATGACCCTACAAGAGGTATTGATGTAGGTGCCAAATATGAAATCTACGAACTGATCATAAACATGGCAAAAGAAGGAAAAACAATCATAGTTGTTTCTTCCGAGATGCCTGAGATTCTTGGTATTACAAATCGAATCGGCGTTATGTCCAACGGACGTCTCGCAGGAATCGTAAATACCAAAGAAACCAATCAGGAAGAGCTGCTCAGACTCAGTGCGAAGTATTTATAAAGGAGAGGAGATTTGTATGGCAGATAACAGCGCTATGCTTTCGGTTCATGAAAAGCAGGAGCTTTTAAAACCGATTGATGAATATGTTGGAAAGATACAGGCCCAGATTGATGCACTGCGTGTGGATGGATCAGATCGGGTAAATGATTTAAAAAATCAGATTGCTCTTGCAAAGGAAAATAAAAACCTTAGCAAAGAGGACAGAGATAAAATTATTGCAGACTGCAATCAGAAGCTTGCAAAAGCAAAAGAAGTCGAAAATGCAAATAAAGGACAGGTTTCCAGCTTGATTGCCCAGGCAGAAGGATACCTTTCCCAGCATTACAAGAGTGACTACTATGACAAAGTTGCCAAGAGCTGTGATCAGGCAATGGATGCTGAGAAAAAAGGCTATGAGCAGACAAAGGCAGCCATTCAGGCAGAACATAGGGAAAAGTTAAGTAGCCTGAAGGATGCGGAAGAGATCAAATCAGAAAAGTATCTTCTGAAAAACAAGCTTTATGATGCACAGATGGTACACGAATCCAGAGTGCAGCAGATTAAAGATGCAAAGCACGAAGCATTCGTACATAAGTATCATTTGATCGATCTTTTGAGAATGTCAAAATATACATTCCGTCAGAAGAGAGAACAGAGCATGGAAAATTACAAATATACCTTTAACATGACTCAGTTCCTTTATAAGAATGGATTGTATCTTGTTATTGTAGCAATTTTCGTAGTTTTATGTATCCTTACACCGATGCTGAAGAATACACATCTCTTCACACTTACGAACATCCTTAACATTTTGCAGCAGGCATCTCCGAGAATGTTCCTTGCACTCGGTGTTGCAGGTCTGATCCTCTTAACAGGTACCGATCTTTCTGTAGGACGTATGGTTGGTATGGGTATGGTTATCTGTACTATCGTAATGCACAATGGAATCAATACCGGTGGTGTATTCGGATATATTTTCGACTTCTCCGGAATTCCGGCAGTTCCAAGAGCAATTCTGGCTCTGCTGATCTGTGTTGTATTTACAACGGCATTTTCCATGCTGGCGGGCTTCTTTATGGCGAAGTTCAAGATGCACCCCTTTATTTCTACCATGGCCAACATGCTGATCATCTTCGGATTGGTAACATATGCTACAAAGGGTGTTTCCTTCGGTGCAATTGATTCTGCTATTCCGAATACATTTATTCCTCAGATCGGAAGCTTCCCAACCATTATTCTTTGGGCAGTAGCAGCAATCATTATTGTATGGTTTATCTGGAATAAAACAATTTTCGGAAAGAATCTTTACGCTGTAGGTGGAAACCCGGAAGCAGCAGCAGTATCCGGTATTTCCGTATTCAAAGTAACATTGGGTGCCTTCATTATGGCTGGTATCCTTTATGGATTCGGTGCATGGCTGGAGTGCAACAGAATGGTTGGATCCGGTAGTGCAGCTTATGGACAGGGCTGGGATATGGACGCCATTGCAGCCTGCGTAGTAGGTGGTGTTTCCTTTACCGGTGGTATTGGTAAGATTTCAGGTGTTGTTACTGGTGTTTTAATCTTTACAGCACTGACATATTCCCTTACAATACTTGGTATCGATACAAACCTTCAGTTTATCTTTGAAGGTATTATCATTCTTGCAGCGGTAACACTTGACTGTCTCAAGTATGTACAGAAAAAGTAAAAACAAAGCATATGTACTTTGTTTTATAAAAAAATAACAAAAGACACCCAGCTCATCCTAGGGATGGGTGGGTGTTTTTTGCTAGGTGCAGATAAAGGAAGTTTCTATGAATTTATATAAGGTTGTTTTGGTAGATGATGAAGTAGATGTCATTACCGCTATGGAAGAAAAAATACAGTGGAAGGAACTGGGATTTGAAGTAGTTGGAAATGCTACAAATGGAGTAAAGGCGATTGAAATCGTAGAAAAGCTTCAGCCGGATGTGCTCATCACAGATATTCGAATGCCTTATATGGATGGGCTGGAGCTGGCAAGGATCCTAAATCGGGATTATCCGAACATACGAATTATGATCTGTACCGGATTTGATGAATTTGAATATGCCAGAGAAGCAGTACATTTAGACATTAACGAATATATGCTAAAGCCTATAAGTTCAGCAGAGTTTTCCAAAAACTTAAGCAAGCTGAAGGAGACTCTGGATCAGGAGAGGGAAGAGCGGTTG
>CAVFRH010000044.1:0-7349 GCA_963624695.1 bacterium | reverse complement strand
GTGACCTGCCAGTACTGCGTGGGTTCCTTCGCCTCCGATGGGAAGGCTGGTTCCCTCTACGTGCCCTACACCGTTTTCCAGTGCTTCTGTGCCTAGACCGTGGTAAATTGCCAGTTTTAAATTCAGCTTTGGAATTTCAATGCTACCCATAAGACCGTTTCCGTTTGGATCCAGGAGAGTGTCATATGGATGTGAGAGCACATAGTCGTCGTCCTCGTTAAAAGCATCTACGATGGTATTGGTCTGGTGCTGGTCGTTGTAGCCCTTTGCCTGCTCCCAGATTGCCTCCAGCCTTTCGGCTGTCATGTCTTCCACGGACTGGGTATAGCTTGCGATCAGCTTTTGATTTCGGTATTTATTCCAAAGGTCGCTGACCGTCGGATAAATGAAAATCCCGAAGCCTACCAGAAAGAGCAGGACAATGCATATGATCTTTATTTTTGAACTTTTTTTCTTTTTTTCTTTCTTTGCGGTCATCGTCTCTTCCTGCTTCGTTTCTTATCTTTCAGTTTGGAATAGATGGTTACGATTACAACCGCAATAACGACTCCTGCTATTACACAGGCTCCTAAGATTACAAGGCTTGGGTTGTTAATTCCTGAAACCTTTGTTTCTGTTTCTTCGATTGCCTTTCCTTCTTCGTAAGCAATGCGGTGTCCTCTGACTAAAAGTCTATGGGTATTTACCGCATAAGGGGTACAGGTAACCAGTGTTACGTAGTCTTCTCCTTCTGTGATGGCAAGGGAGCTTGTCTCATCCGGCTCTACAGTAAGGATCTGGTCTACTTCATAGGCCAAGGTCTGATCCAGTACATGAATGTAAAATACATTTCCAATCTCCACCAGATTCAGGTCGGTAAAGAGCTTTGCTGAGGGAAGGCCTCTATGTGCAGAAATGACTGCATGGGTACTTTCTCCTCCGATAGGAAGGCTGCTTCCAAAGAGGTGTCCCGCTCCTTTGCTTAAGGATTCATCTGTGGTGTAGTGGTAAATGGGGATTGTCTGGCTAATGACCGGTATCTCCACGTAACCCATCATGCCATCGGCCTCTACATTTAAGAGATTTTCGTAGCTTTCGTCGGTTACTCCGTCTCTTATGGAGAAGGCATCGGGGATGCTTTCTTCGTGTACCTGTGCGTTGTAGGCTTTTGCGGCCTCCAGCATTTCGTCTATCTTTTCCTGACTGGTATTGTCTTGTATGGTTTCTGTATAGCTTGCAATCAGCTTACTGTCTCTGTATTTGTTCCACTTGTCACTGATCGTAGGATAAAGCAATATGGACAATCCTACCAAAAACATTAAGCCAAACAATATATATTTTTTTCTATTGCCCGATCTTTTCATAGGACTCTCCATGTTGCTCTATAAAGTTTCTTACTTCTAAGATCTCTTCTCCCCGGACAAGCACCCTCGGGGAGGGTGCTTGTCCGCTTGCCTGCGGAAAGTCTGAAATCTTAGAAGCAATCCACCTTTATGTTTCTCTCTCTACTGATTCATAAATCAGTTGTTTTTCTTTCTCTTGCTCATTGCAAGCATTCCAACAGCAACAGCCATTACCGCGATACCTGCGATGGTGAAAAGGTAAGTTCCCATGCCACCTGTAGAAGGAAGGCTGGAGATCTTGGTATTCGGAATATTGAAATCAGTTGAATCAATTGTTACACTTGTAACCTTACCAGTTACTGTCTGGCTGTAAACAGCTGTATAAGTAGAAGTTGCTTCATTGTTTACAGTTACAGCATAAGAATTCAGAGTTCCATCTTCATTGTATGTAGCAGTGATCTCTACCGGAATGATGTTTTTGTTGATGGTATATCCTTCCGGAGCTACAGTCTCCTGTAATTTGTATGTACCTGCATCAAGCCCCTTGAAGTTAAGGTGTCCGTTTGCATCAGATGTTGCAGTGTAAACAACGCCTGTTGCATTGTTTGTCAGAGTGAAGGTTGCACCTGCAAGAGGTCCGTTTACGAGCTCACCAGACTCTTTGTCTGTAGAATTCTTCTCACCCAGCTTTGTTAACTCTGTTGTAGTTTTCCAGTTCTCAATTGTTGTATCCTGAGAAAGGTTTCCATCCAGCTCAAAGGTATAGTGATAAGTAACGGAATCCGGTGTATCTGTGGTAGGAGTCTCCGGAACAAGCTCTCCTGTGTCAGGATCTGTTGTATAAGTTACGGTAGGATCGTTTGTATAAGTTGCTTTTACTGTGTTGGTGTTTGCATCAAGGTTGGTTGCTGCATTTTCGTTTAACTGTGCATCGTATGTAACAGCGAGTGCCTGTCCTGCATGAGCAAGAATAAAAGCAGAGTTAAACTCGATTGTTAATGTGTGCTTGTCATCTGAAACAGTAGCGGTGTAGGTATCTGCTCCCTCTGCGATTGCAGCATTGCCAACTTTCACTGTAATTGCATGATCATCGTTTTTCAGAAGATCAAGTCCTGCTGAAGTGGTATCTGTAAGTTTGTAAGCTACATAAGTATAAGCGTCTGTGTAAGCCGGGATTGTTCCGTCTACAGAGTAGTGTACATAGTCACCGATTGCAACATCATCTCCGTTTTCAGACGCTGTATCAGCTTCAGTAGTTGTTCCATCTGCATTTACTCTTGTGCTTCCGGTGACATTCTTGTCTACAGATACACTAACGGACTTGTCGTATGCTTCTGTTCCTTTCAGATCCCACTTATCATTTGCGCTTACAGCTTCGTTTGTAAGAGTGTTGTCTGAACCACCTTTAGAGTAGTAAACACCTGCCAGCATTGGGTTGTAAACCTTAGAAGCGTCTCCTCCCTTTACAAGAACTACCCAGTAACCAGCCTCAGCCAAAGCTGTGTAGCTGCCGTCTGCACCCTGTGTTAATTCATGGCTTGCTAAAGTAATCGCTCCAGTAGAAATCTGAGCTGCAATGCTCTGAACTTCCTCTGATGTAGGATTTACAGCATCTGCAACGAGAGCTGCACCATTTGCTTCTACGGAATTGTACTTAACAAAACCGAATGCATTGTACTCTGCCTCTACAATCTGGTAAGCAGTTACAGTTGCGCCTGCCTCTACATCTTTTACTGTGATCGTAGCCTGATCACTTGCCTTTGGTGTGTTGTCGTCTGCAAAGGTGCTGATTGAGCACATTGCAAGCATCATGATGGCTGCCATTAAAAATGCGCCAAATTTTTTCAAATACTTTTTCATGTTTTTCTCCTAACTTATTTTTTTCGTATTTGCTTAGTTACTCTTTAAAATCGGTATTTTGCTTTACCTACCCTCCTTTTGTCTATTTTTTATAAACAACAGGAGTGCAGTCGAGATGATCGCCACACCACCGATTGTAAACGGATAAATTCCAAAGCCTCCGGACTGATGCAGGGAATAGATGGGGCTATTCTTGATGGTCAGGGTATAACCTGTATCTTCTCCATCTGTCTGAGCTTTCGGCTCTTCCAGTGTCAGCATAATCTGCTTCACGGAATCGTCTTCTGTCTGAATTGTGATTGTTCCAAGTTTTACATCAAAGTAGATATATCCATCTAACACGGTGTAACCTTCCGGAGCAGTTGTCTCGTAGAGTCTGTAGCTTCCGGTTTCAAGGTCCGTAAGCTCAGCTTCTCCGGTATTGGCAACCTCTATGTCTTTTACCTTGCTCCAAGTAATGCTGCCGTCACTGCCTGTAACCTTGCGGTCCAGTGCGAAGACTGCTCCGGAAAGCTCTGTGCTTCCTTCGTAGTTTGTCTTCTTTAAATCCAGCACTGTCGGAATTTCAGTATTTGTAATGGTAGAAATGGTACGGGAGGAATCCGAAGAATCCACGCTGCTTTCTACCCTGCTTTTATATCCGCTTGGCGTCTCTTTTTCAGAGACGGTGTAGGTAATCTCTGCTGCTACATCATTTCCACTTGCATCTCTGCAGTGGTAATACTTTGGAAGATAATTCCATGTGTATTCCCAGCTATTGTCAGCACTCAAGCTCTGCTCCGCTGTGTTTGCCAGCTGACCTACAAAGATTTCTGCCGAAACATCTCTTTCATCTGTTTGGGCATTTCCCTGTGCATCTACCTTTACGGTTGCCTTCAAGACTGCAGTGACTGCATCGTGAGTGGTAATGTCTTCTGAGTCCTCCCAGACCTTCTTGGCGGTGTGAGAGACGGTGTCTATTTGTGCAACCGGTCTTTTGTAGTTAACTGTCGTTTCTTCATAAACAAACGATTTATTTGGTACCGTATATGTAAGATACGTATTTTGCTCATCGTTTGACCAAAGTCCGCCCTTGTTTGCACTCGTTTCATTTCCGGGCGCATCCGTTGTCTCATCACCCGTATTCGGATAACCTGGCGTCACAATCAATTGATCTATTGCAGTTTGCGTTTTTACCACAACATCAAACTTAATTCGATACGTCACATCGTCTTTTAAGTAGTTCACCTCATCTATCTTAAATGCAACATCAACAGATTTCTTCTCCACATCTACCGTTACGGTGTAATTTGCGGAATCCATCTCTGTTTCTGTTCCATCCGATGCAACCGTATATGCTTTTACGTTCTTTGCTATTGTCGCAGCATCCGTACCTGCAGCAAAATCCACATTATCGCTTAATGTATCGTGTATGCTTACATCCGACATATGTGATCCATACATAATATCTGCCGCAAGCTGAGTAAACACCTCTGCTAACTTCTCACTGTTTCCTGCCGATACAGCTTGACCCGTTTTATAGTAGCCTGCCGTATCTGTAACAAATTGATCGCATTTATTTCCTGTCGCTGTACTTCCGCCTGCATTAACAACATACAAACTAGAACTCTGCAAATATGTAGATGCTTTCCACTGCGCTAGTGCTGCCCCATAGTTTGTTTCAATTGTAGTACTCTCTTTACCCGTTCCATAAATTTTATGTGTTCCACTCGTTCCGCTATCGTAACCAGACGCTACTGCTGTCTGACCTGAAGCGTAACGAAATGTTGGCAAACCATCCGTCAAAAATATGACATACTTCTTATGACCATCATTTGCTTTTTCTTGCATAAGCTCATTGGCCCTAAGTATTCCTGCCTGCCAGTTGGTTCCACCTGTCGGATTGGACAGTTCATATTCATAATCGTCCGTAAGCTGCTTCCACCCCTCTGCTATGCTAGCACTCGGCGTACTATTGTTCTCATTCTGATAAGAACTATCTGACCTACCTGCAGACGACACTCCAGATGAAAATTCCACTACTGATACGTTAATATCCGGTTGATCTTCTGTTCTCCATAATTTCTTGTAAGCAGCTATCTGATCAACCATCGTCTTTACTGCATTATTAAGTGCTGCCATCCTTGTTGTGCTGCTATCATCAACCATAGCACTGCTCATACTTCCTGACTTATCTACGATCAAAAGTATATCTGCGTTTTCTGGCTTCCTTACTATACCTGTTACATCAAGTGCCAGCTTATATTGATCTGGATTTTCTAGTTTTTGAATTGTCTTTTTGTATTCTACGTTTAACGAATCCACTTCTGTGCTATCAATCAGCTGCACTGCCGTAGAGGAATCTGTATCCGCTGCTGCCATAACCCAGGGAATTGCGACGGTGGAGAAGCTGTCTGTTTCAAAGCTCAGACTTTCTACCTCTTTTTCGCTGCTGGCACTGACGCTTGCTGTGCCCTGCTGAGTAAGGTCAACCACATCTGTCACATTTCCGCTTTCATCTTCTACTAAGTGAAGCACCTTGATTTCAGCATCCTGAGCGTTGCTGCTGTTTTTAACTTCCTCCGGAATTGCCTTTTCGGTGTAGGAAAAGCTTACCTTTACGCTTCCGCTGCTAGGCTCTACCTCATTGCCGTTTGCATCCACAAAGGAGATGTCATAGGCTAAGAAGCCTGCCAAGCTGTAGTTTTCTTCTTCAATCTTTTCCTGCAGCTTTTCACTTACCTCTTCGTATTGCTGAGTATTTTCCTCTATTGCAAGGACCTGAAGAGAAACACCTTCCGGAAGGCTTCCGTTTGGAGCCTGTGCCTGAACTAAAATGCCCTTATTGCTGATTTCGTAGCTGTAGCTTACAGTGCTTTCTGTACTTTCGCTGCTTGGCACCTCGGTACTTTCTGTGTTTTCTGTACTTTCACTGTTTTCAGCATTTTCGCTTTCCGTCTGGCTTTGCTCCTGTGAGCTGCTCTGTATACTTTCTGACGTACTGACTGAGCTTGCTGACGTTACACTGTTTTCTGAACTTGTTTGAGACTGAAGCTGTGTTTCCTCTTCTGCGGCGTAGGCACTGGTGCTGCTGTTGTTTACGAACAGTACCGAGGCAACCATCAAAACCACACAAAGGATGCTTATGACTCGCTCCAGCCATGCATGCTTGCTGCTCTTTTTCATTTTCTCACTCCTATTTCAAATCGGACTCTTTCCGTTACTTTTCTTTTTGCTCACATATCGTATCACTTTTTGCTCTTTTTTCTTGCCCATTTCTGCACGAAAACTGCCACTTTTGCACCATTTTGGGACTTTTTTCCTGCATTTATATCAATTTTCTATTTTTCTTTTATCTTGTATATCCCCCCGAATAAAGAGTTTCTTCTATAATAAATGGTGTTGCATTAAATGCATAATGCAACAAAAAAGAAGGCCCTGCACCTGCGTGGGTGGAAGGTCTTCCTTATGTTTTTTCCCTTTTGAATCAGAAAATCCTGTTCGAAATTTGATCGCTCTGTTGCAAAATAGTATGGCGTATAGTCTGTGCTGCGAGCTCCTTTTTTTATCTGTCCGAAAAAGAATTTCTTGTTTTCCTTTGCTAACTGCATCGGAATTGCATCCCATACCATTCGGATTCTCGGAAGCGTTTTTGCATCGATGTGTTTTCCGAATTCTCTCTCATATTGCCGTACAATATCGTTTTGCATCTGACGAACTTCTTTATAATCTTTGTTCTTTCGAAAGCTTTCCACAACCGCCGGCATACCGCCTGTATAATAGTAATTTTTCAGCCAGAATAAATATTTCTCATGAAAAGCATCCATCAGTTTATAGTCTTTGCTTTCCAATGCTTCAAGCAGTCCTCGCTCCTCTACTGCATATAAAAATTCACGAAAATTTAGTGGATAAAGGTCCAGTATATCAACTTTTCCAACCGGATAAGATACTCCCTCGTGAATAGACACTCCCAGTAAAGAACCTGCTGCAACAACATGATACTCTGCTGCTTCCTCACAAAAGTATTTCAAGGACTCCAAAACCTTTGGGGCGTCCTGTTTTCATTCTCTTTCAACTGTAATAATTTATCCATTGCAAATCGAAACATATTTTCATCATTCCCTTCTCTTTGGCAAATATATTCGAATATTTACTTAGAGATAACATTTTTTCCTACCTTGCAGTCTC
>CAVFRH010000043.1:0-3573 GCA_963624695.1 bacterium | reverse complement strand
ACATTACATCATCTCAGGACGATGAAATAGAAATAGACTTGGGAGCGCTTTTTCATGCAATCCTTTCGAGACTGCATATTGTAATTTTATTTGCGGTAATGATAGCGCTTCTGGCTTTTATCGGAACGAGGATGCTGATCACACCGAAATATACATCTGAAACAAAGGTTTATGTGCTCAATAAATCTAACAGCGAAAGCGGAGTTACCAACAGCGACCTGCAGGCAGGTACATATCTGACCAATGACTACGCAGCTCTTGTAAAAAGCCGAAAAGTAATGGAAGAAACCATTTCCCAGCTTGGACTGGAAAATACAACGGCAGAGGCACTTATGAAAAAGGTCTCTGTAGAAACAGCTACGGATTCTCGTATTATGACCATTAAAGTCACGGACACAGATCCAAAAGAAGCACAGGAAATTGCCAATGCGGTAAGGGAATGCGCCAGCACACAGATCACAGAGATCATGGATGCAGATGCAGTAAATACTGTAGAGGAGGCAAACCTTCCGGAAAATCCATCTTCTCCGAATACAAAGAAAAACATGCTCTTAGGAGCAGTGATCGGTGCCCTGCTGGCAATCGTGATCATCGTGATCCGACAGCTTATGGACGACACCATCTGTACCAAAGAGGATATAGAAAAGTATCTGGGACTCAGTACCCTTGCTTTGATTCCGATTGCGGAAGGGGAAGCAGGAAAGAAGAAGAGAAAAAAGAAAAAAATGTAAAGAAGGAGAGCCAGAATGCAGGAAGCAGAGATAAAGCAGATAAAAGAAGATTATCGAACAAGAGAAGCATATCGCTCTCTTCGTACCAATATTGAGTTTACCGGTGCAGATAAAAAGGTAATCGCCATCACGAGCTGCATCCCAAACGAGGGAAAAAGTTCGATTGCCTTTAACCTGTCCAGATCCTTAGCAGAATCCGGAAAAAAGGTACTCTTTATAGATGCAGACCTTCGAAAGTCTGTTCTGACCAGCAGGTACAAGGTCACCGGTGAGGTAAAGGGCCTTTCTCATTTCCTTTCCGGACAGGCAAAGGCAGCGGATGTTATGTATGCCTTAAAAAACGAAAAAATGGTAGTGATTTTTGCAGGTGTTACACCGCCCAATCCGGCAGAGCTTCTGTCAAGTTCAAATTTCAAAAGACTTATTGACAGCGCAAGAGAGGTTTACGACTACATCATTATAGACACTCCACCTATGGGAAGCGTAATCGATGCGGCCATTGTAGCACAGCAATGCGACGGCTCTGTACTGGTCATTGCTTCCAATGAGGTAAGCAGCAAATTTGCAAAAAATGTAGTAGAGCAGCTTGAAAAGGCAGATTGTCCGATCCTTGGAGCTGTACTCAACAAGGTCAATATGACATCAAATAAGTACTATGGAAAATACTACGGTAAATATTATGGAAAGTACGGAAACGAGGAATAAAAGCAAATGAAGCATAAGGGACTTGCAGCAGTATTGTTTTTGGGTTGTGCAGCACTTGCCGGAGTTTCAGCTTATCTTTACCTTGGCACAGACAGACAGGCACCGGTGATCAGTGTAAACCCTGATCTTACCTATATAGATGGGGAAGATGAAAGCCAGCTTTTGGAGGGGGTTACAGCGACAGACAAAGAAGATGGAGATCTGACTGATCAGATTTTTATCAGTAAAATCGAAAAAACCGGAGACGGGCGGGTAATCATAACCTATGCCGTAAAGGACAAGGCCAACAATGTTGGAAAGGCTAGTTGCCGCCTCAGGGATGAAACGCCCAGTGAAGAGACAGAGGAAGAGAACACAGAGGAAGCTTCGAGTCTGACACCGGAACCGACGAAAACGCCGGAAGCAACCCAGACACCGGAGCCGACGAAGGCACCGGAAGAAAGCAGTGCAGAAGAGACGGCTTCAGACAGCAGTTCGGAGGATACAGAAGACGAGCTTGTGCAGAAAGGAAGCAGTCCGGCAATCGCCCTGCTGATCCATAAAAAAACCATCAAGGTGGGAGAAAGCTTCGAACCCCTTGGCATGGTGAAGGGCGTAGCAGATGACGTAGATGACGAAAGTACCTTGTATTCCGACATTTATATAAGCGGTGAATATGATGTAAATACCCCCGGCAGCTACGAGCTAAGCTACTATGTTATGGACTCAGACGGAAATATTTCCGACGCAAAGCAGTTTACCCTGACAGTAGAGCAGTAAGCAGGGGTAAAGAGGAGAAGGCAGGATTATGAAAAAAAAGAAGGCGCTGAAGGTAACCTTAGTGATCTTGATCATTTTGGTGGCTCTTA
The DNA here is from genome assembly GCA_963624695.1 of bacterium. GTDB lineage: Bacteria > Bacillota > Clostridia > Lachnospirales > Lachnospiraceae > Alectryocaccobium. Next base: position 1,289 of record CAVFRH010000043.1, on the reverse strand, counting down.
TATGCGGAGCAGTTCTATTCTGGTTTTTTGCACCCAGCGACATGAAAAAGGATGTGCTGAAGGCACTTACCAAGCAGTCAGTGGTAAGAGATGTAATCGCAACCCAGGTAGAGGATGACTACGAGAACAATGTTCAGGACGAGGACTTCGACAAGGATAATGTTGCAGTAAACGAAGATGTAAGCAAGCAGCTTACTGGATATCAGAATATCGCCATTTTCGGAATTGACTCCAGAGACAGCGATTTTGACAACGGGGTACAGAGCGACACGATCATTATTCTGAGTATCAATAATGATACAAATGCGATAAGGCTTGCTTCTGTCTACAGAGATACTTACCTGAACATCATCGGTTCAGACGGAAGCGACAACGGATTCGACAAGGTTAATTCCGCTTATTGCCTTGGAGGACCGCAGGCAGCAGTCAATACCCTGAATCTAAACCTGGATCTGGATATTACAGACTATGTTGTCGTAAATTTTGAAGGACTTCAGGACATCATTGATCTGGTAGGCGGAATCAGCGTAAATATTACCGATGCGGAAATGGAAAGTGCCAACAACTACATCGCAAGTCTGGCAAAGTCAACAGGCTGTGAAGATACACCAATCGCATCCTCCGGTCTGGTTCAGTTAAGCGGCATACAGGCGACAGCCTATTGTCGAATCCGGGATGCAGTATTTTACGATGAAGATGGTAACGAAATCCACTATGACTATGGCCGTACCGCAAGACAGAGGGTGGTACTTGGCAAGTTGGTAGAAAAGGCAAAGAAGCTGGGAGCGACAGAGCTTCTCTCTGTAACAAAGCAGATCTTAAATTTGAATACAGAAGAGAAAACCGTTTTGAAAACCAGCCTGACCTATGATCAGCTAATGGACCTGGTTCCGGTAGCCATAGACTACAACATGGAGAAAAATACCGGCTTCCCATTTACAACACTTACACCGCATACAGACGGCAGTGACTATGTGGTAGCTGCAGGTCTTAGCTACAATGTATCTGAGCTGCACAAATTCCTGTTTGATGACGGAGCATATGACCCTTCACAGACAGTTTTAAATATCAGTGACTATATCAAAAGCGATACCGGGGTTCCGGAAGTAAAAATTGGTGAGTAAGCTGACAGTGATTTTTTGAGTTTTACGTTTTTTTTTTGGGGGGGCAGCGATGTATCGCAAAGATACAGCAAGCTGGACAAAGCATGTCGACTTTATTTTGCTGGACATGCTGTGTTTGCAAATTGCTTTTGTTTTGGCATTTGCCTTAAGCGGATATGGTGTAGA
>CAVFRH010000042.1:0-16159 GCA_963624695.1 bacterium | reverse complement strand
GGAAGCAACCCGAATATCTTAGCTCTTCCTATGACCTTCAAGAAGGCTGCTGTACATCTTTGCATGAAAAACCCGGCTGATGACTGCATGGACGAATATGGACATCGCCACGGTGGATGTGGATGCTGCTAAGAATAAATAAAAGAAAAGCGAGCTATTTTTAGAAAAATGATTTACGCAATATTTTTATTGGTATGTTTTGGAGCATCTGTAGTAGGTGCGATTTGCGGAATCGGAGGCGGCGTAATTATTAAGCCGCTTCTGGATTCCTTTGGAGTGCTTGATGTAACGGCAATCAGCTTTTTGTCGGGCTGCACGGTTCTTTCCATGACAACCTATTCTGTTTTGAAAAATAAGGTCAGCGGAGAATCCCACGTTCAAATGAAAACAGGACTTCCCCTGGCAATCGGGGCAGCGGTAGGAGGCCTTGTGGGAAAGAGTCTTTTTTCCTATGTGAAATCCTTAAGCAGTGATCCAGACAAGGTTGGGGCAGTGCAGGCGGCCTGTCTTTTGATCGTGACATTTGGAACCTTGTTGTATACCCTTTTCAAGGCAAAAATCAAAACCTATCAGGTAGAGAGCGCAGCAGTGTGTGCCTTGATCGGCGTATTTTTGGGAATCATGTCATCCTTCCTTGGAATCGGAGGAGGCCCCATTAATCTGGTTGTCCTCTTTTTCTTCTTTTCCATGTCTACCAAGATTGCAGCGGAAAATTCATTGTATATTATCTTTTTCTCCCAGCTGGCCAGCCTGATTTCCACTATTGCAACAAGAAGCGTGCCGGACTTTATGATCGGTGTACTTCTTCTTATGGTAGCAGGTGGAATTGCAGGTGGAATCTGTGGACGCAGGATCAATAAAAAAATAGACGAAAAGGCTGTGGACAAGCTCTTTATTGCTTTAATGGTAGTTATGATCATCATAAATATTTATAACATTTATAAATTTATGTGATGGACAAAGAATCAAAAAGCGGGGCGAAACTTGACTTTTTATATAAAGTAGTCTATTTTTAAGGTGGTTTTTTGAATAGCTTGAAGTGGAGGGAACTATGTTTAACTTAAAGTGGACAAACAAGTATAGTCTTGAAAGCGGATATGTAAAAAGAGTTATGAAAGTAAAAGGTCATTTCGAGAACACCGCAAATCAGGCTGAAGCAAAAAAGTACCGTAGTGAGAAAATGGCATTGAAGGACATCGAAGTACTTACAGACATTGGCGAAGCACAGAACAATGTCTTTGAAGTTGTAGAGGCATAAAAAAGGCTCGTAAGAGTCTTTTTTTTGTGCCAAAAATCAACAAAAGACCTTTTACAAAATTTTCTCAAAAGACATATACTCCGCTTTACATATATCGTATATAATAGAAAAAAATTTGGCTTTTAACAGACACGTTTTAGAAGGAGAAAAGAAATGATTGATTTTAACAAGAAAAAAGGTTTTATTTGCGACATGGATGGTGTAATCTATCATGGAAATCGTTTGCTTCCGGGAGCAGCTGAGTTTATCGAATGGCTGCAGGCGGAGGGAAAGGAATTCCTTTTTCTGACAAACAACAGCGGATACACACCAAAGGAGCTGCAGCAAAAACTGGAGCGTATGGGAATCAGTGTATCAGAGGAGCATTTCTATACCAGCGCACTGGCAACCGCAGCTTTTTTAAAGAGTCAGGCACCAGGCTGCTCCGTATATGCACTGGGTGAGGCAGGACTTTTAAATGCCCTTTACGATGCAGGCATTACTATGAACGATGTAGATCCGGATTATGTGGTAGTAGGAGAAAGCAGATCCTATTCCCTGGATACTCTGACCAAGGCAACAAACCTTGTACTGGCAGGTGCAAAACTGGTGGGTGCAAACTCAGATGTCAGCGGCCCGATTGAAAACGGAATCGCTCCGGCCTGCAGGGCATTGACTGCACCGATTGAAATGGCAACGGGAAGAAAAGGATATTTCTGTGGAAAACCAAATGCCCTGATGATGCGTACCGGTCTTAACATTTTAGGATGCCACAGTGGGGAGGCCGTTATGATCGGAGACCGCATGGATACAGATGTTGTGTCCGGTATGGAAAGCGGCATGGCTACGGTCCTTGTACTTTCCGGTATCAGCACCATGGAAACTTTGAAGGAGTATGCTTACAGACCGACTGTTGTACTAAACGGAGTAGGAGACATCCCGGCGGAGGCAAATAAAGCAAAAGAGAATTAAAATAAAAAAGAGGAAAGCCTATGGAGAAAAAGAGAAATTTGCTGATAGACCGTGCAATCGATGGCGTGGCTGGCATTTTTATGCCGATTGTAAATTTGCTGAGCGCAGCCGGAATTTTAAAGGGAGTCTTGGCCATCCTTACGGCGGCCAGTGTATTGTCTACAGAGTCCCAGACTTATCTGGTTTTAAATGCCATGGCAGACAGTCTTTTTTATTTTCTGCCAGTCTTTCTGGCCTTCACATCAGCAAAGAAGTTCGGGACAAATCCCTTTACGGCTGTGGTGATTGCAGGCGTTGTGTTGTATCCGTCCCTGACCGCAATTATGGAAAAAGGAGAAACCGTTTCCTTCTTCGGACTGCCCCTTCGAGGTGTAACCTACCATTCCAGCGTTATCCCCATGATCCTGGCAGTGGCACTTTTGGTATTTGTAGAACGCTTTTTCCAGAAGATTCTTCCGGAGATGATAAAGGGCATTTTAACACCCTTGTTTTGCATTTTGATCGTGGGAACGGCAACCTTGCTTGTCTTCGGACCGCTGGGAGCCCTGATTGGAGATGGGCTGGCAGCGGTTTATGAAAGCATATACAATCTTTCCCCCATCATGGCCGGTTGCCTTTTGGGAGCATTTACTCAGCCTATGGTAATTTTCGGCTTCCACTGGAGCTTCAACATCATCGCCATGAACAACATCGCCGTAAACGGACACGACACGATCCTGGCCTTTATGGGACCGGCCCTCTTTGGTCAGGCCGGTGCAGCGTTGGCTGTTATGCTTAAGAGCAAAAATCAGAAATTCCGCTCGGTATGCGCTTCCGGATTCCTTTCCGCCCTCTTCGGTGTTTCGGAGCCGGCTCTCTTTGGTGTAAACCTGCCAAGGAAAAAGCCTATGATCGCTGCCTGTATCGGAGGAGCGGTAGGCGGCATCATTGCCGGAATTTCGGGAGCAGAGGCAATCAGCTTCGCATTCCCAAGCCTTGTATCCCTTCCTGTTTTCTACGGAAAGGGCTTTGGACTCTATCTTGTGAGTGACCTTGTGGCTATGGCTGTGGGCTTCCTTTTGACCTTGCTCTTCAAATTCCCGGTAGATACAGAAGAATAAAAAGAAAAATGCATCGCACTGTAACAGGTGCGGTGTTTTTTGTTTTGACAAAACCATCAAAATGATGGTTTTATCACAGTGAAAAATAAAATTACTATAAAAACGATTCGAACTAATTGACAGAAAAGAACCATAGTGCTTTAATAGCTAACGTCGTTAGATAAATGAAGCGGGGAAAAGGAAATGCTGACAGACGAAGAAATTATAGAAATCATAAAAAAGTTAGATGATGTAAAACCGAAGAAGATGTTAGATCAGCAGCATGTAAATCTGGAAGGTACCATGCTGGCCCTTGTATATATATATAGAAAAGAGGGAGAGGTATCGGCCGGAGAGCTGAGCCGGGAGCTGAAGGTAAGCACAGCAAGAATCGCGGTGCTGGTGAGAAAAATGCAGGAAAAGGGCTATGTCACCAGAAAAGTAGATGAAGAAGACGGCAGACGAGCTGTAATAGATATAACCGACAAGGGAAGAGCACTCATAGAAAAGCACAAAATAGAATTTTTTGAAACCATGCGGGCTCTTGCGGACAAAGTCGGAAAAGATAGATTTATGGAATTTTTTGACATTCTGTACGAGATGCACGGCATTCTCGAAGAAAGGAGAGAAAAGTACAGGAATGAGAAAGACATTCAGTAACTTACAGAAAAGAGACTATCTGTTCATTGTAATCTGTGCGGCACTTGTAGTGCTGCAGGTCTGGCTGGAGCTGACCATGCCGGACTATACCCAGAAGCTGACAGAGCTGGTTTCTTCCGGAACGGCCGATATGGATGCGGTTCTTCAAAACGGAGGAATGATGCTTTTGTGTGCAGCGGCCAGTATGGGAGCCGCCATATTATGCGGCTTTTTTGCATCCAAAGTAGCAGCAAACTTTGCCAGAACTTTGCGGTCAAAGCTGTTTCAGCGAATCACAAATTTCGGAGATGTAGAGATTAACAAATTTACGACGCCAAGTTTGATTACCAGAACCACAAATGACGTTGTTCAGATGCAGATGCTGATTGCTATGGGTCTGCAGGTCATTATCAAGGCACCGGTTATGGCTATCTGGGCAATCTTGAAAATATCTGCAACGGATGTACGCTGGACCCAGGCTACGGTTGCCACCGTTGTCATTATGGTAGCTGTGATCGGCGTTCTGGTGGGACTTTGCTATCCACGCTTTAAGAAAATCCAGAAGCTTACCGACAATCTGAACAATGCCACCAGAGAAAATGTTTCCGGAGTCCGGGTAGTGCGTGCCTTTAATGCAGATAAATACCAGGAAGACAAATTTGAGAAGGTAAATAAGGATGTCATGAAAAACAACCTCTTTACCGCAAGACTTATGGGCTTTATGATGCCTGTCATCCAGCTTTGCATGAGTGGACTGACCCTGGCAATCTACTGGATCGGAGCTTATGTCGTGGATGAGGCGCCGCTAGCTGGAAAGGCCGAAGCTCTTGGAAATATGACAGCCTTTACCCAGTATGCTCTGATGGTTGTTATGGGCTTTATGATGCTGATCGTAATCTTCGTCATTCTTCCAAGAACCATTGTTTCAGCAAAGCGTATTGCCGAGGTTTTGAACACAAAGAGCAGCATTGAATATAAGGAAAAGCCGGTGAAGGCAGAAGCAAAGGGAGAGCTGGAATTTCAGAATGTATGCTTTGGATACGGCGATGCCCAGCATGACTGTATTCACGACATCAGCTTTCAGCTTCATAAGGGAGAGACCTTTGCCATTATCGGAGCAACAGGCTCCGGAAAATCTTCCATCGTCAATCTGATCCCAAGGTACTACGATGTAACAGGAGGAAAAATCCTTCTGGATGGAGTAGATATAAGAGAATACCCGGAGGAAGAGCTTTGCAGTAAAATCTCAATTGCTCCGCAAAAGGCCATTATGTTCATGGGCGATATCCGCTCTAACGTGGTTTACGGCTCGGAAGGAAAGGCAGACGAGGCAGAAAGACTTGAGAGAGCACTGGAAATTGCAAATGCGGATTTTGTGAAGGATCTGGAGGAAGGCGTATCCTCAAGGGTTGCCCAGGGTGGAACCAACTTTTCCGGCGGACAGAAGCAAAGACTTTCTATCGCAAGGGCAGTCTATAAGGATGCAGAGCTGGTAATCTTTGATGATACCTTCTCCGCACTGGATTACAAGACAGATATGCTGGTACGAAGAAAGATAAAAGAAAATCTGAAGGATACCACCGTTATCATTGTGGCACAGCGTATCGGAACCATTAAAAATGCAGATAAGATACTGGTTCTTGACGAAGGCCGTGTTGCCGGAATGGGAACCCACAAGGAGCTGCTTGAAACCTGCGAGGTTTACAAGGAGATTGCCTTGTCACAGCTTTCAAAGGAGGAATTGTAATGCCGGGACCACATAGAAGACCACCAATGAATGCTCCAAAAGAAAAGATGGATGTGAAATCGCTGAAAAAGCTGGCATTGTATATCAAAAAGTATTTTCCGGTTATGATCATTGCCATTGCCTGTGCTGTGGCAGGAGCAGTAGCAAGCATTATCGGACCGGAAAAGATCAGCGATCTGATGAATGTCATTGTAAACGGAATCATGACTGGAATCGATCTGGATCAGGTCGTTGACATTGCCATGACCCTCGCAGCAATTTACATTACAGGTGCGGCACTGACCTATGTGCAGCAGTTCATTATGGCAACGGTAACGCAGCATACCACAAAGCGGCTTCGAACCGATATCAACGAAAAGTTAAACAGGTTGCCGCTGAAATATTTTGATAAAACTTCCAAGGGAGACATTCTTTCCAGAATGACAAACGATGCGGATCTCATTAGCCAGACTCTTTCTACAAGCATGGCAAATCTGGTCAGCTCCCTGGCTCTCTTCGTAGGTGTTATCATTAAAATGTTTCAGGCAAATGCAGTACTTGCCCTTGTTACGATCGCATCTTCTCTTGTGGGCTTTGTATTTATTTCTATCGTATTAAAAAGATCGCAGAAGTATTTCAACCGCAAGCAGGAAGACCTGGGAAAAATGAACGGTCAAATTGAAGAAGTCTATACGAACCACAACATTGTACATGCCTTTGGCGGAAAGAAGTGGGAGGCAGAAATCTTCAATGAGACGAACGAGGCACTGTACGAAAGCAACTGGAAATCCCAATGGCTTTCCGGAATGATGATGCCGGTCATGTCCTTTACGGGAAATCTGGCCTATGCTCTTGTTTTCATCGTCGGTGTGGGCCTTATTATAAGCGGAAGCGATGCCGTTACACTGGGAACCATTGTAGCCTTTGTCATCTACGCAAAGCTCTTTTCCCAGCCCCTTTCCACCATTGCCCAGTCCATGACCTCCTTCCAGCAGGCTTCTGCCGCTTCCAGAAGAATCTTTGCACTTTTGGGTGAAGAGGAAATGGAGGATGAAAGCAGCAAGAGTGCAACCCTTGAAAATGTTAAAGGAAATGTAGAGTTTGAACATGTGAAATTCGGCTACGATCCGAAAAAGACCATCATTCACGACTTTTCTGCATCGGTTGCAGCAGGTCAGAAGGTGGCCATTGTAGGACCGACAGGAGCCGGAAAGACCACCATGGTAAATCTGCTGATGCGCTTTTACGATCCGCAGGGTGGAGACATAAAGATCGACGGCATCTCAACCAAAACCATGAAGCGGGAAGATGTGCACGATCTTTTCGATATGATCCTGCAGGATACCTGGCTTTTTGAAGGAAGCGTAAGGGAAAATCTGGTCTACAATAAAGAAGGAGTGACGGATGAGCAGCTGGATGCAGCGTGCAAAGCAGTGGGCTTAAAGCACTTTATAGAAACTCTGCCAAATGGATACGACACCATACTCAATGACAATCTGAATCTGTCAGAGGGACAAAAGCAGCAGCTGACCATTGCAAGGGCCATGATCAAGGATGCACCTCTTCTGATCTTGGACGAGGCAACCTCTTCGGTAGATACCAGAACAGAGCTTGTAATTCAGGAGGCAATGGACAGGCTCACCAAGGGCAGAACCTCCTTCGTCATTGCTCACAGGCTGTCTACCATTCGAAATGCAGACATAATCCTTGTTATGAGGGATGGAGACATTATTGAGCAGGGAAATCATGAAGAACTTCTGAAAAAGAATGGCTTTTATGCAGAGCTGTACAACAGTCAGTTCGCAGCAGCCTGAAAAAATAGCAAAAAAGAAAAAGGACTGTAACAGCGTAGAAAAATGCTGTCGCAGTCCTTTTCTTTTGGTATTTGAAGGTTATTTTTGACTTACACTTTCCCGAATCACCAGGTGTGGCTGGATCATGATGTGGATGGCACCAATGCGCTCATCGCAAAGGCGGAAATTCCCCTCCGTAATACGGAAATGCAGTCTTCGCATGGCATGTCCGCCCATGGCATCCATCATGACCCCAACCGTGGTAAGGGGTGGGTCCATAAGGGAAGAGAGGGGAATGTCATCAAAGCCGATAATGGAGATGTCCTCCGGAATCCGATATCCAAACTGCTTGAAGGCCTTTATAGATGCTGCCGCAATAATGTCATTTTCTGCAAAATAGGCAGATGCCGGTTTGTTTCCCTCTTCCAGCCAGGAGCAGATAGAAAGATAAGCCTTTTCCGAGGAAATGGGAAGGTCGATCATGTGATCCCTGGCGGAATCCGTAAGACCAAATTCCTTTCTGGCACGGATGAAGCCGTTTTCACGATCGGTAAAATTTCCGATTCGGGAGCTGGAGCGAAGATATCCAACGTCTGTGTGGCCCTTTTCCAACAGGTAGGTAACGGCTGTTTTGGCACCACGGAAGCTGTTGGAGTAGATGCAGTCCAGATTGGTATCCAGATTTGCATTGTCCACCAGAACAAGGGGAATCTGCAGGGATGTGATCTTGTTTTTCAGGGCAAGCTGGATATGCTCCTCCTTCAGGTCGGTTGCAAGAAGGATAATGCCCGAAACATCCTTTGACATGGCTTCAATCTGGGAAGCCCAGTCTGCAGAAGTGTGAAAAAAGCTTACTAATATATTGTAGCCGTATTCCTTTGCCTTGATTTCTATCCCCTGCAGGATGCTGGTATGGAAGCTTGTCTCGTTGGCAACGGTGCCGGAATCATCCAGAAAAACCACAAAACGGACGTTGGAGGTAATCTGGGATTCTGCCAGGTATTGCATTTTGGGATTGTTGCTGCCGTAGGCTTCCGCTAAAACCAGTTTGCGTGTCTTTTCGCTGACTCCGGGTTTTCCGTTCAGGGCCAAAGAAACGGCAGAGGAAGAGATTCCTAATTTTTGTGCGATGTCTTTTGCTCTTATGTTCATATTTATATACTCAATAAAATTTGTTTTGTGAATAGTCTACTAAAATAGTTTAGTTTATTTTCAAAATGATGTCAATGCCGACGAGGAAAAAGAAGCTTGGTAAAATCGCATAATAAAGGAATCTCTTTTTTATAGAAATAAGAGAAAGCACAAATATAAGCAAAAATTTACTTGAATAACTAAAGATTTACTCATATAATTTAGTTGAAATAAAGGAACGCTAAAATTGATCAAGTATGATTTGGAGGGAAACATGTATTATATAGGAATCGATCTTGGAACCTCTTCTGTAAAGATGCTGCTTATGGAAGAAAGCGGTGCAATTGCGAAGATCGTATCAAAAGATTACCCACTGGAGTTCCCGAAGCCGGGTTGGAGTCAGCAGAATCCACAGGACTGGTGGAGCCGTATCTGCGAAGCACTTCCGGAGCTTCTTAGTGATATAGACAAGAGTCAGGTAAAGGGTATCGGCGTAGGCGGACAGATGCACGGACTGGTTGTTTTGGACAAGGATGACAATGTAATCCGGCCAGCAATCCTCTGGAATGACGGCCGTACTGAAAAAGAGGTTGAGTACCTGAACAATGTAATCGGAAAAGACAAACTCAGCCAGTATACAGCAAACATCGCTTTCGCAGGCTTTACTGCACCAAAGATCCTTTGGATGGAGAAAAATGAGCCGGAGCTGTTTGCAAAGATCGCAAAGATCATGCTTCCGAAAGATTACATCAACTACAAGCTGACCGGCGTGTTCGCAACAGATGTTTCCGATGCATCCGGTATGCTTTTAATGGATGTAAAAAATAAATGCTGGTCAAAGGAAATGCTGGAGATCTGCCATGTAAAAGAAGAGCAGATGGCAAGCATCTACGAATCCTACGAGAAGATCGGCTGTGTATCCAAAGAGATTGCAGAGAAGTTTGGCATCCCGCAGGATACCGCAGTTGCTGCCGGTGCCGGTGACAATGCTGCAGCAGCAGTCGGAACCGGAACGGTTGGAGACGGAAACTGCAACATTTCCCTTGGAACATCCGGAACAGTTTTCATTTCTTCTGAAAACTTCGGAGTAGATGACAACAATGCACTCCACTCCTTTGCACATGCAGACGGAAAATATCACCTTATGGGCTGCATGCTTTCCGCAGCAAGCTGCAACAACTGGCTGATGAAGAACATCTTCGAAACAGACGACTTTGCAAGAGAGCAGGCTCTGATCGAAGAAGAAAAACTTGGAAAGAACCACTTATTCTTCCTTCCATATCTGATGGGAGAAAGAAGCCCGATTAACGATACAAACGCAAGAGGAACCTTCATTGGTGCCACCATGGATACCACAAGAGCAGACTTTACACAGGCTGTATTAGAGGGTGTTGCATTTGCAGTAAAAGATATGTTTGTCATTGCAGAAAAGCTTGGAATCAAGATCGAAAAGAGCAAGATCTGCGGCGGCGGTGCAAAGAGTCCGCTCTGGAAGAGAATGATCGCCAGCATTTTAGGCATCAAGCTGGAAATCTTAGAGTCCGAGCAGGGACCTGGAATGGGCGGTGCGATGCTGGCCATGGTAGCAACCGGTGCTTATGCATCTGTAAAGGAAGCTTGCGACAAGATCGTAAAAGTAGCAGAGGTTGTTGAGCCGGAAGAAAAACTGGTAGAGCTTTACAAGGAGCGCTATGAGCAGTTCAAGCAGATTTATCCGGCAACAAAAGAGTTATTCAAACACATAGTTTAAACATATAAGAGATGAGAAAGGAAACCAAATTATGAGCAAAAACATCCCAGAGGTAAAGATGGGTATTATCGCAGTTTCACGTGACTGCTTCCCAATCTCACTTTCCAGTCAGAGAAGAAAAAACATTGTAGAAGCTTACGGTGAGGGACTTTATGAGTGCCCGATCGCAGTAGAGAACGAAATCGACATGCTGAAGGCTGTTGAGGACGTAAAGAAGGCAGAGTGCAACGCACTGGTTGTATTCTTAGGAAACTTCGGACCGGAGACACCGGAAACCCTGATCGCTCAGCACTTCGACGGACCTTGCATGTACGTTGCAGCAGCAGAGGGTGACGGAGACATGATCAATGGCCGTGGCGATGCATATTGTGGTGTTCTGAACTGCTCCTACAACCTTGGCATGAGACATATCAAGGCATTTATTCCGGAGTACCCGGTTGGAACCGCAGCAGAGATCGCAAAAATGATCAAAGACTTCGTTCCGATGGCAAAAGCACTGATCGGTATCAGCAACCTGAAGATCATCACCTTCGGACCGAGACCACAGGACTTCTTCGCATGCAACGCTCCGATTAAGGGACTCTATGAGTTAGGCGTTGAGGTAGAAGAGAACTCTGAGCTTGACCTTTTCGTATCTTATCAGGCACATGCAAACGATCCTCGTATCCCGGATGTCTGCAAAGAAATGGCAGCTGAAATGGGCGAGGGGTGCTACTATGAAGACCTGAATGCACGTATGGCACAGTACGAACTTACCCTCCTCGACTGGGCTGAAGAGCACAAAGGATCCAGAAAATATGTTGCATTTGCAAACAAATGCTGGCCTGCATTCCCAGGTGTATTCGGATTTGAGCCTTGCTATGTAAACTCCAGACTGGTTTCCAAGGGAATTCCGGTAGCCTGCGAGGTAGATATCTACGGAGCACTCAGCGAGTACATCGGTATGTGCGCATCCGGCGATACCGTTACCCTTCTTGACATCAACAACACTGTACCGCAGTACATCTACGACGAAGACATCAAAGGCAAATATGACTACGCTCTTACCGATACCTTTATGGGATTCCATTGCGGAAATACTCCGGAGTGCAAGATGTGTGACAACAGAGCAGTTCGTTATCAGCTGATCCAGCACAGACTTCTTGAGCCAGCTGGAAGTGATCCTGACATCACAAGAGGAACTCTTGAGGGAGATATCGCAGCAAGTGATGTTACCTTCTACAGACTGCAGTGCGACTCCGACGGAATCCTTCGCTGCTATATCGCAGAGGGCGAAATCCTTGACGTTCCGACCAGATCCTTCGGTGGAATCGGTATCTTCGCTATCCCAGAGATGGGCAGATTCTACAGACACGTACTGGTTCAGAAGAGATATCCGCATCATGGAGCAGTTGCATTTGCTCACGTTGGAAAGACTCTCTTCGAGATCTTCAAATTCCTTGGAATCGAAGATATTCAGTACAATCGTCCGAAGTCTCTTCCATATCCAACAGAGAATCCATTTTGCTAAAGCAAATTGAATTGAAAAGATCAAGGTGTAATCCCGGTGAGGGATTACACCTTTTTTTGACATTTTCCCCTTCTTGTGAAATACTTGTCATCGTAAAAATTTAATTCTTTTAAAAGAGGCATTCATATGGAAGAAAACAGAAATCCGGTATTGCAAAGGCTGGAGGCCTTGCGACTGGAAATGAAAAAACAGGATATCGATTTTTTCCTCACCACATCCTCGGACTTTCACAGCTCGGAGTATGTGGGAGATTATTTTAAAGTATCGGAGTATTTCTCCGGATGCAGCAGTGACAATGTAAATCTTCTGGTGTCACCCAAAAAAGCCTGGCTTTGGACCGACGGCAGATACTTTATTTCGGCCGCTGCAGAGCTGGAGGGCAGCAGCATTACGCTTATGAAAATGGGAGAGGCAGGGGTTCCAAGCTTACAACAGTTCTTAAAGGAATCCTTAAAAAAGAAGAGCTGTCTTGGATACGACGGCCGTTGCGTAAGCGCAAGAGATGGCCTGATTTACCGCCGTCTTGCGGCCGCTGTAGGAGCAAGAATTGCAGATGATTTCTGTCCGGCAGACACAATCTGGACAAACAGACCTGCACTTTCAACCCATCCGATCTTTCTGCTTTCAGAGGAATTTTCCGGAGAGAGTTGCCAAAGCAAGCTGGCAAGAGTGAGAGAGTTGTTAAAGAAAAAGAATGCAGATTATCTGATCCTTTCCAAGCTGGACGATATCATGTGGCTTTTAAATATCAGAGGCGGTGACATTTTATACAATCCGGTGGCCCTTTCCTATCTGATACTGGGACAGGATTTTGTAACTCTTTTCCTTCAAAAAGAAGAGTTGACCGAAGAAGTAAAGGCTTATGCCTCGAAAAACAAAATTGAACTGGGGGACTACCACAGCTTCTATGACTATATAGAGGCCTTGGATTTTCACGGAAATGTCCTGTTAGACCCGTCCGGCTCTTCAGATCTTTTGCTGACACGGATGAAAGAGAAAAAATCTCCTTCCTGCAGGCTGTTTACAGGTCTGAATCCCACCAGCGAACTGAAGGCCGTAAAAAATGAAAGAGAGCTGAAAAATCTAAGAGAGATTTATCTGGAGGATTCGGTGGCTCTTTGCCATTTCCTCTATTATATCGATAAAAACATTGGAAAAATCCCCATGACAGAGATCAGCGCAGCCAAATACTTAGATCAGCTGCGCAGCGAAATTTCGGATTACATCGATCTTTCCTTTGGAACCATTTCTGCCTACAATGCCAATGCAGCCATGGCGCACTATGCGGCAAGCCCTGAAAACTGTGCAGATCTAAAGCCGGAGGGCTTTTTATTGGTAGATTCCGGCGGACAGTACCTTAGGGGAACGACAGACGTGACCAGAACCATTGCACTGGGGCCTTTAAGTGAGGACATGATTAGGGACTTCACGCTGGTTGCCATGTCTAATCTTCGCCTTTTGTATGCAAGGTTTCCGGCAGGCTGCACCGGTGTAAATTTAGACACCTATGCCAGAGCACCGCTTTGGGATTATGCCTTGAATTTTAACCATGGCACGGGACACGGAATCGGCTATCTTTTAAATGTGCACGAGGGACCGCAAAGCATTCGCTGGAAAAACAGTGATGCAGCCTTTCAGCCGGGTATGATCACCTCTGATGAGCCTGGTATGTACCGGGAGGGCAGGTACGGAATCCGTACGGAAACCATAGTGGAGTGCCTTCTCGATGTGAAAAATGAATTCGGACAGTTTTTACATTTTGAGCCGCTGACCTATGCACCCATTGATTTAAGGGCAATTGATCCTTCATTGATGGACCGATCGGACATTGCAAAGCTCAATGACTATCACAAAAAGGTCTGGGAGAAAGTCTCGCCCTATCTGGACGGTGAGGAGCTGAGCTGGCTGAAGAATGCCACTCGGGAAATAAAATAAAAAAGGAGATACTATGAAAGGTAAATCAATTCTGACCTATATGGCCGGGTATAAAAAAGAGTCGATTCTGGCACCGCTTTTTAAGATGCTGGAGGCTTGCTTTGAACTTTTGATCCCTCTTCTGGTTGCGGACATCATTGATACCGGAATCAAGAGCGGACAGGGATATATTTTACAGCGGGGCATTTTCATGATCCTGTTTGGAATCGTAGGCTTTGGATTTTCCATTACAGCCCAGTATTTTGCGGCAAAAAGTGCCATCGGAGTCAGCCAGGCACTGCGAAAGGATCTTTTTTACCACATCAGCTCCCTAAGCTACAAGGAGCTGGACAATACAGGAACCACTGCCCTCATTACCGGCATGACCAGTGACGTCAATCAGGTGCAAAACGGAGTGAACTGGTTTTTGCGTCTCTTTCTGCGTTCTCCCTTTATTGTAATCGGTGCCGCCATTATGGCTTCCCTTATTAACGGGATGGCAGCTTTGATTTTCTGGGGAACCATCGGAGTGCTGATTTTGATCATTGTATTGATCATGCGCTCTACCAATCCTTTAAATGCAAAGGTGCAGGAACAGCTGGAGAGTGTAACCACCTCTTTTCGTGAAAATCTGTTGGGCGTGAGGGTAGTAAGAGCCTTTAACCGCCAAAAAATGGAAAAGGAACAGTTTGACAGAAGGCATGAGGAGTTATTTAAAAGACAGCTTCGCGTGGGAAGGGTTTCTTCTCTTTTGAATCCATTGACCTTTGCGGTAATCAACTTCGCCATTATCCTGGTCCTTTACAGCGGTGGAATTCAGGTCAATATCGGGAATCTGAGCCAGGGCCAGGTAATCGCCCTTTTAAACTATATGTCCCAGATTTTAACGGAGCTGATAAAATTTGCAAATGTAGTGATTGTTGTTTCCAAGGCAATTGCCAGCTATAAGCGAATCCAAAAGCTCTTTGCGATCCAGCCTTCTTTAAAAGGCGGAGAAAAGAAGCTGGCATGCGGCAGCAGCGTAGACATTAAGCTGGAGGATCTTTGCTATTCCTATAGCGAGGGAGGGGAAAATGCTCTGGAGCATATTTCCTGTCACATTCCGGCAGGCGCCCATGTGGGAATCATAGGTGCAACTGGTTCTGGAAAGACAACCCTGATCAACCTCATCAACCGCTTCTATGAAAGAAGTGCAGGAAAGATTTTGTTAAATGATGTACCGGTGGAAGACTACAGTCTTTCTTCCCTTACAGACAGCATAGCCCTTGTTCCGCAAAAGGCAGTTCTCTTTAAAGGAACGCTTCGCAGCAATTTAAAGTGGGGAAACAAATCCGCCACGGATGAAGCGTGTCTGTCAGCACTGGAGGATTCCTGTGCCCTTGACTTTGTTCAGGAGAAGGGACAGGGACTGGAGCTTCCCGTAGAGCAGAGCGGACGGAATTTCTCCGGAGGACAGAGACAGCGCCTTACCATAGCAAGAGCCCTGATGCAGAACTGCAGTCTTTTGATTTTGGACGATTCCTATTCGGCACTGGATTATGCGACAGAGGCCCACATCAAAAAGTCTGTCTTTACCAATAAAGAAAACTGTACGGTGCTGACCGTATCGCAAAGGGTTTCTTCGATTTATGCCTCGGACATGATAATGGTTTTGGACAACGGCACCCTGGCCGGCTGCGGAACGCACAATGAGCTTTTGGAAAGCTGTCCGGTTTACCGGGAAATCTGTCAGTCACAAAATTTTAACCGGGAGGTATCTGAATCATGAAAAAGAAATCAACTATTACGAAGCTCCTGGTCTATGTAAAGCCTCACGCAGGGATTTTTATTATATCCTTAATTTTAACTACTCTTTCCGTCATCTGTTCTTTGCTTGTACCGGTACTGTTCGGTAGGGGCGTGGATTACATTGTAGATCAGGGACAGGTGGATTTTGAAAATCTGGGAATGATCGTAATGCAGATGGCAATGGTCATCATTGTGGGGGCAATCTGTCAGTGGCTTACCGGATATCTGAACAACAACATTACCTTTAAGATCATCAAGGACATCCGACAGGAGGTCTTTCACAAGCTCCATGAGCTGCCCCTTTCCTATCTGGATTCCAAGACCAGCGGAGAGATGCTCAGCCGCTGCATTACAGATATCGAGCAGATTTCAGACGGACTTTTGATGGGCTTTAATCAGGTCTTTAACGGGATCGTGACCATTGTCTGCACCATTATCTTTATGGTAAAGATCAGTCCCCTGATCACCCTTTTTGTGGTGCTGCTTAGTCCCTTGTCTTTTGCATTGACGAAATTTATCGCATCCAGAACCCATGAAATGTTTACCAAGCAGTCTGTCAGCAGGGGAGATATGACATCTTTCACAGACGAGGCTCTGGAAAACATGAAGCTGATTCTGGC
>CAVFRH010000041.1:0-70389 GCA_963624695.1 bacterium | reverse complement strand
GCAGATGAGTATGTAGACAAGGAATTCGGTACCGGCTGCGTAAAGATTACACCGGCACATGATCCGAACGACTTTGAGGTTGGAAAGAGACACAATCTCGAGGAGATCAACATTTTAAATGATGATGCTACCATCAATGAAAAAGGCGGAAAATACCAGGGTATGGACCGCTATGAAGCAAGAAAGCAGATGGTAGAGGATCTGGACAAGCTGGGACTTCTTGTGAAGGTGGTTCCTCACAGTCATGCAGTAGGAACACATGACAGATGCCATACCACAGTTGAGCCGATGATCAAACCACAGTGGTTTGTACATATGAAGGAAATGGCAGAGGAAGCAGTTAAGGTATTAAAAAATGGTGAGCTTACCTTTGTGCCGGAGCGCTTTGACAAGACCTATCTGCACTGGCTGGAAAACATCAAAGACTGGTGTATCTCCAGACAGCTTTGGTGGGGACACAGAATCCCGGCGTGGTATTGTGACGAGTGCGGAGAGGTTACAGTAAAGAGAGGAACACAGGCACCGGAAAAATGTAAGTGTGGCTGCACATCCTTTAAACAGGAAGAAGATACACTGGATACCTGGTTTTCTTCTGCACTCTGGCCATTTTCAACACTTGGCTGGCCGGAAAAAACAGAAGAAATGGAGTACTTCTATCCAACAGATGTATTGGTAACCGGATATGACATTATTTTCTTCTGGGTAATCCGTATGGTATTTTCCGGTCTTGAGCAGACAAAGAAGAGTCCGTTCCATCATGTTCTGATCCATGGTCTGGTGCGTGATTCTCAGGGAAGAAAAATGAGTAAATCCCTTGGAAACGGAATCGATCCGCTGGAAGTAATTGACAAGTACGGAGCAGATGCTCTGCGTATGACTCTCCTTACCGGAAATGCACCTGGCAATGATATGCGTTTTTACTGGGAGAGAGTAGAAGCAAGCCGTAATTTTGCAAACAAGGTATGGAATGCATCCAGATTTATAATGATGAATCTGGACGCAGCAGATCTTCCAGAGGCAATGCCGAAAGAAGAGCTTACCATTGCAGATAAGTGGATCCTTTGCAAGGTAAACCGTCTGATTGCCGATGTTACGGACAACATGGAAAAATACGAGCTGGGAATTGCTCTGCAGAAGGTATATGACTTTATCTGGGAGGAGTTCTGTGACTGGTACATTGAAATGGTGAAGCCAAGACTTTACTCCGAAACAGACAGCAGCAAGGCAGCAGCACTTTGGACTTTGAAAAAAGTATTGAACACAGCATTAAAGCTGCTGCATCCTTTTATGCCATTCATTACAGAGGAAATTTACTGCACTCTGAATCCTGAGGAAGAGAGCATCATGATCGCTCCATATCCGCTTTATGAGGAGGCATTGAACTTCGCATCAGAGGAAAATGAGATCGAGATGGTAAAGGATGCGGTAAGAGCAATCCGAAATCTGAGAACATCCATGAATGTTCCGCCGTCAAAGAAGGCAAATGTATATGTTGTTTCTGCAGATGAGCAGATTCAAAGAACCTTTGAAGATGGAAAGCTTTTCTTTGCCACACTTGCAAAGGCAGAGCAGGTTCTGATTCAGTCCGATAAAAATGGAATCGATGAAAAAGCGGTATCAGCCATTATTCCGGGAGCGGAGTTCTGCATTCCTTTTGAACAGCTGGTAGATATAGAAAAAGAAAAGGAAAGACTGAACGGAGAAATCAAACGTCTTGAAAAAGAGGTTGCCAGATGCAGCGGTATGCTGAAAAATGAAAAATTCGTTTCCAAGGCACCGAAGGAAAAGGTAGCTGAGGAAAGAGAAAAGCTGGCAAATTACGAAAAGATGCTGGAGCAGGTAAGGGAAAGACTGGCGCAGCTGGGCTAAGCAGAGAATTTGACCGGAAAGCAGGAGGAAGCAGATGCTTGACTTTGATGAGGAATTAAAAAAATTCAAACCCATATTGTCAGTGGGTGAGGTTGAGGATGCGATTTACAGCAAAGATATGACAGACGTAATCGACTTGCTGAAGGAAATGCAGAATGCAAATAACTCCCGTACTGAAGGAGCATCGGAATGAATTGTTTGAACTGTGGCCAGGAGGTCGGAAGCGAGGTTACATGTCCCTATTGTGGATATGATCTCGGTGTACAGATTAAGGCACTGAAGCTTTCCAACATGTATTACAACCAGGGACTGGACAAAGCACAGATACGTGATTTGTCCGGTGCAATAGACATGCTGGAAAGAAGCCTTAAATTTAATAAAAGAAATATTGATTCCAGAAATCTGCTGGGACTGGTTTATTTCGAAACCGGTGAGGTGGTTGCGGCTTTAAGTGAATGGGTTATCAGCAAAAATATGAAGCCGGAAAACAATATCGCTTCTGAATATATTGACAAGCTGCAGGCAAATCAAAATCGTCTGGATGTGATACAGCAAACGATTCGCCGCTACAACAGAGCACTGGATGCATGCAGAGCCGGAGAAGAAGATGTCTCCGTTGTCATGCTTCGAAAAGTAGTTGCAGCAAATCCAAAGCTTATGAAGGCTTACTATCTCCTTGCCCTTCTCTATATGAAAAAAGGCGAATATGAGAAGGCAAGAAAGGTTTTAAAAAGAGCGCTTCCCATAGACAGAACAAATGCCACAGCCCTTCGCTTTTTAAGAGAAATTGACGAAAAAAAAGGTACGGTAACGGATCTTGAGGGGCTGAGCAAAGGTATCGTAAGGGAAGAGAGAAAGGGTATTTTTAAGCTGATCGATCTGATCAAAAAAGATCGAGGGGATTATCGGATCAACAACGGATATATGGCAACTGGCTGGGATGAAGAGGAAACCATCATAAATGCTCCGGTTGTACAGCCCATTGCCTTTCATCAGGTGCCTGCCTTTGCTGGCATTATGAACATTATTATCGGAATCCTGCTCGGGGCATTTGTTGTGGGGCTAATTGTATTGCCTGCTGTAAAGCAAAGCATAAATCGAAATGCCGAAGAAAAGATCAATCAATACAGTTCGGCAATGGTTACGCAAAATGAACACATTAAAGAGCTGGAAGACAAGATTCTGGACTATAACGATCAGATAGACAGCGGAAATACCCAGATTTCACAGGCAAGCGAGACAATCAGCTCCTATGAGGCTCTTTTAAATGCTTATATTTCATATGAATCGGAAAGCTACGATAAATGTAGAGAATATCTGGAATCTGTAAATACGGATCAGCTTTCTGACGATGCAAAAAATATTTACAACAGCGTGCTGAGTGATATAAACAGCAAGCAGTATGACAGCTATTACGCTTCCGGTTTGACCGCATTTCAAAAGGGAGAATATTCCACGGCGATATCTTACTTTACAGCGGCAAAAAATGTAAATTCAGATAGTTATTCGGCAATGGCTTATCTGGCACATTGCTATCGATTGAATGATCAGTCTTCGGAGGCGATTTCAGCCTTCCAGGATATTGCAAAGAAGTATCCGGGAAGTCAGAGAGCTGCCACAGCAGAGAAATATATCACTCTGATCCAGACCGGAAATATGAGTCCGGAGGTTGGAGTAGCACAGGTGAATTCAGAGATTGCTACAGGCGAAATGGAAGAGGTTGATACAACAGAGGAGTCTTCGTGAAGAAAAAAAGGAAGATAAGGGCAGATATTTTGATCATTGCTGCATTTTTGGCAGTAGGAGCGGTACTTGCGCTGTGTCTGCTTTTCGGTGCGAAAAAGGGAAATGTAGTACAGGTCAGAGTAGACGGAGAAATCGTAAAGGAATTCTCATTGAGTGAAAACACCAGTTACGAGATTCAGGGGGTAAACAACGGAAGAAATCTGCTTCGGATCGAGGACGGAAAAGCAGAAGTTACGGAGGCCTCCTGTCCGGACGGACTTTGCATCAATATGGGTCAAATAGACAAAGTGGGGCAGTCAATTGTCTGCCTTCCCAATAAAGTAGTTGTAGAAATTGTAGCCGGTGACGAAAGTCAGGAGCCGGAAATCGATTACGTAGTTGGTTAGGAGAAGAAGAATGAAGAAAAGTTCAGGGAAAGTTGTTGCCCTTTACGGTATGCTGGCAGCTTTGGCACTGGTATTAAGCTGGCTGGAGGCACAGATTCCTGCATTTTTTGCGGTGCCCGGTATGAAGCTTGGTCTGACAAACATTGTTGTTTTACTGGCTCTTTATTGCATTGATACAAAAAGTGCATTGATCATTAATGCAGTCCGCATTCTACTGGTTTCCTTTCTTTTCGGAAATGGGGTCAGTCTGTTGTATTCGCTGGCCGGCGGAATGCTCAGCACGATCATCATGATACTGTTAAAGAAGACCGGTAAGCTGAACATTATTACCGTCAGTATTGTGGGAGGTGTCTGTCACAATGTGGGACAGATTCTGGTGGCTATGGCTTTGCTGCAGACAACAAATCTGGCCTGGTATCTTTTGGTGCTTTGGTTTACGGGACTGGGAGCGGGAGCCGTAATCGGAATCATAGGCGGACAGCTTTGCAAAAGAATGAAAAAAATTTTGTCGGAACGATTTTAAAAAAGAGGCGAAAGCCTCTTTTTTTCTGTACAAAGCTAGACAAAATTGCTATAATCAACCCTCGGATAGTATTCTTTTTCGGAAACTGTACCAGAGACATACTTGCTGAGGAATATGTTCTCACCATCCATGTGAGACCTGTATCAGAAAGAACGGGATTTCATAAGAGCATCACCCGAAAGGTGGGTGATTAGATGAGAATAGGATTTATAGGTGCCGGAAAGGTCGGCTTTACTCTTGGCAAATATTTTACGGAACACAATGCAGAAATTTCGGGTTATTACAGCCGAAGAGAAGAGTCGGCAAAGGAAGCATCGAAATTTACGCATACAAGGTATTACAGGCAGCTGAAAGAAATAGTCAGTGCAAGTGATGCTCTTTTTCTGACGTGTCCGGATGATGCGTTGGAAGAAGTATGGAATTCTCTCAGGCAATATTCTTTAAAAGGCAAGTGCATATGTCACTGCAGCGGAGCCTTATCATCCGCTGTTTTTTCTGAAATAGGCCAAATGGAGGCATTTGGTTATTCTATCCATCCCTTATTTGCGATTCACAGCAAAACAGAATCTTATAGGGAAATTTCCAAAGCTTTTTTTACAATTGAAGGACATGAAAGGTATCTTGATTACTGGAAGGATTTTTTTGAGTCTCTCGGAAATCCTGTCAGGGTTATCGCACAGGAAAGAAAGGTACTTTATCATGCAGCGGCAGTGTTTGCTTCAAATCTTGTATGTGCATTATATGCAGAGGGTACGAAGCTGATGGAGCAGTGCGGCTTTGATGGGGAAAGTGCCGAAAAAGCATTGGCACCTTTATTTTTAAACAATGCCAAATCATTGGCAGAGCTTGGACCGAAAAAGGCTCTTACGGGACCTTTGGAAAGGGCAGATCTGTCTACCATAATGAAGCATTTGAATACTTTGCCAAAAGAAGAAAAGGAAATATACCAAAGACTTTCTGTGAGTTTGCTGGAGGTTGCAGAGCTGAAAAATCCGCAGCGAAATTATTCGGAAATTCGAAGATTGCTGACGGAGTGAAAAAAAGCAAAGAAGAAAGGAATGGAAAAAGCGTGAAGAACACAGTATTGACCTTTAAAAAGGCAAAGGAAGAAGGCAGAAAGCTTACCATGCTGACAGGATATGATTATACCGTTGCCCGCATTATAGACGAGGCTGGAATCAATGCAATCCTGGTAGGGGATTCTCTTGGTAATGTAATGCTTGGATATCCGGATACCGTTTCAGTAACGGTAGAGGACATGATCCATCACAGTGCATCGGTTGCGAGAGCAGTAAAAAGTGCCATGGTAGTTTGCGACATGCCATTTATGTCTTACGAAACATCCGTAGAGGAGGCATTGAAAAATGCCGGCCGTCTTATGAAAGAAGGAAGAGCCAATGCCGTAAAGCTGGAAGGCGGAGCAGAGTATGCAGCTCAGGTGAGAGCAATGGTAAATGCAGGAATTCCGGTTATGGGACATTTGGGGCTGACACCTCAGTCTGTAAATGTGCTTGGCGGAAACAGAGTGCAGGGAAAAAATCTGGCTGCTGCACAGAAGCTGATGGATGATGCAAAGGCATTGGAAAAAGCAGGTGCATTTGCAGTTGTGCTGGAATGCGTACCGGCTCTTTTAGCAGAAAAAATTTCAAAAGCACTGCAGATTCCAACCATAGGGATTGGAGCAGGAGCAGGCTGTGATGGCCAGGTGCTTGTTTATCAGGATATGCTTGGCATTAGCGGCTTCAAACCGAAATTCTGCAAGCAATTCGCAAATCTCGGAGAAATCATGACGGGAGCCATTAAAAATTATATAGAAGAAGTAGAAAGCGGAGTTTTTCCTGCTGAGGAAAACTGCTTTGAGATAGATACAAAGATTGTGGAAGAGGTAAAATAAAATGGAGCTTGTTAAAACAGTTGCAGAAGTGAAAAAATATGTTCGTCAGTGGAAAAAAGAAGGTTTAAGCATCGGACTGGTGCCTACTATGGGATATCTGCACGAAGGACACAAAAGTCTGATTGATCGTGCTGTAAAAGAAAATGACAGAGTGATCGTAAGTGACTTCGTAAACCCGATCCAGTTTGGACCAAAGGAAGATTTGGCCAGCTATCCAAGAGATATAGATGCAGACTGTGCTCTTTGTGAGGCAGCAGGAGCAGCTCTGGTTTTTCATCCGGAGCCTTCTGAAATGTATGCAGAGGATTTTTCATCTTTCGTAGATACCAAGGGTGTCAGCCAGGAGCTTTGCGGAAAGAGCAGACCAATTCATTTCCGCGGGGTATGTACCGTTGTAAACAAGCTCTTTAATATTGCCGAGGCAGACAGGGCATATTTTGGACAGAAGGACGCCCAGCAGCTGGCTGTGATCCGCCGCATGGTAAGAGATTTAAATATGAATATTCAGATCGTGGGCTGTCCCATTATTCGTGAAAAAGATGGTCTGGCAAAGAGTTCACGCAACACTTATCTGTCAGAGGAAGAAAGAAAGGCAGCTCTGGTACTGAGCAGATCCTTGGCAGAAGGAAGGAAACTTTTGGAGGAAGGCGAAAGAGACGGAGAAAAGATTCTTGAAAAAATCCGTTCTGAAATAGAAAAAGAATCTTTTGCTCGTATTGATTACGTAGAAATGGTAAAATGGGACAGTATAGAAATTCATCACAAGGTAGATGGACCTGTCCTGGTAGCAATTGCCGTATTTATCGGAAAGACAAGACTAATCGACAACTTTATATGGGAGTAAGAAATGATACAGACAATGCTTAAGGGGAAAATTCACAGAGCAAGGGTTGTGCAGGCAGAGCTGGATTATGTGGGAAGCATTACCATCGATGAAGAGCTTATGGAAGCAGCCGGAATTTGTGAATATGAACAGGTTCAGATCGTGGATATAAATAACGGACAGCGTTTTGAGACATATGTGATTGCAGGAGAGGCCGGAAGCGGAATGATCTGCCTGAACGGAGCAGCAGCACGTATGGTAGCGGTAGGAGATAAGGTAATCATTATGTGTTATGCAGGCATGACAGCAGATGAAATAAAAGAAAATCCTCCTAAGGTCGTATTTGTAGATGAAGAGAATCATATCAAAAGAGTAACTCACTATGAAAGACACGGACTTTTGACCGAGGAAATGGCAGAAGCATAAATAGAGGAAGAAACATTGTTAAAAGGAAAAACAGTAGTATTAGGCGTTTCAGGAAGTATAGCAGCTTACAAAATACCAAATCTGGCCAGTGCATTGAAAAAGCTTCATGCAGATGTACATGTGATCATGACAAAAAATGCAACAAATATTATCAATCCAATTGCATTTGAATCCCTTACTGGGAACAAATGCATGGTAGATACCTTTGACCGGAATTTTCAGTTTAATATTGCACATGTGGCTTTGGCTGACAGAGCAGATGTAATGCTGGTTGCACCGGCCAGTGCAAATGTAATTGGGAAAATGGCAGCTGGCATAGCAGACGACATGCTGACCACAACACTTATGGCCATGAAATGTCCGATACTGCTGTCTCCTGCCATGAATGTAAATATGTTTTCGAATCCAATCCTTCAGGACAATTTGAAGAAGCTGGAAGGATACGGTATAAAGGTGATCCAGCCGGAAAATGGGTATTTGGCCTGTGGAAGTACAGGTACAGGAAAACTTCCTTCGGAATCTGTTCTCTTGGATTATATTTTGAGAGAGATTGCAGCTAAGAAGGATCTGGCAGGAAGAAAACTGCTGGTAACAGCGGGACCGACAAGAGAGGCAATCGACCCGGTTCGCTATATCAGCAATCATTCTACCGGAAAAATGGGCTATGCAATTGCAAAGGCAGCGATGCTAAGAGGAGCAGAAGTCACCTTAGTCAGCGGACCGGTCAGCATTGCAGCACCGCCCTTTGTAAATCTGGTAAAGATCACAACCGCGCAGGACATGTTTCAGGAAGTTACGCAGAGGGCGAGTGAGCAGGATTTCATTATAAAAGCAGCAGCAGTGGCAGACTACACACCGCTTTGTGTGGCAGAAAATAAAATAAAAAAACAGGATGGGGACATGTCTATTCCACTTGGAAGGACCCAGGACATTTTAAAATGGCTTGGAGAACACAGAAAAGAAAAACAGATTTTATGCGGCTTTTCCATGGAGACACAAAATGTTCTGGAAAACTCAAGAGCTAAGCTGATGAAGAAAAATGTAGACATGATCGCAGCAAATTCTCTAAGGGAAAGTGGTGCAGGATTTGGTACAGATACCAACCATTTGACCTTGATCGAAGCAGACAGAAGTACGGATATACCAATGATGAGTAAAGAAGGAGCAGCCAACCGATTGCTGGATCGATTAAATGAAATCTGGCAGTCAAGGCAGAAATGAGGATTTATGTTACTCGTAGTAGACGTAGGAAATTCAAACACAGTACTTGGAATTATGCCAGGACCGGAAAAAGTGATTTTTGCCGGAAGGGTAAGGACAATCAAAAATGCTACAGCAGATGATATATACGATTATTTTCGAAAATCCTTTAAAGAAAATCACATATCACTGAAAAATGTGAAAAAAGCAATCATAGCTTCTGTTGTTCCTGAAGTGACAGGGGAGGTAAAGGAAGCAGTAAAAAGGATCTTGGGAAGAGAGCCGATGGTGCTGACTTCAAAGCTGAATTGCGGAATGGAAATCTGTACCGATCATCCGGAAAAAGTAGGGACCGATCTGCTGGCAGCCTCAGCAGCTGCAGTAGTTAAATACAAAGGACCGGTGGCAATTTTTGATCTTGGAACAGCCACTACCATGTCAGTCATCAGCAAAGACAGAAAATATCTGGGGACCATTATTATGCCAGGTGCTTACATTTCCCTAAATGCAATGACAAGAAGGGCCTCGCAGCTTCCAAGATTCAATTTAGAAAAACCGGAGCATCTAATTGGGAAAAATACCATCGAAAGTATGCAGTCCGGTGTAATGTATGGAAATGCTTCTATGATGGATGGACTGGTGGACAGAGTAGAAGAAGAGTTGGGAGAAAAGCTGACAGTTCTTGTGACCGGCGGAATCGGCGGATTAATCCAGCCATATTGCAGACACGAGATGATCTGTGAACGGGATCTGGTTTTGAAGGGGCTTTGGCAAATTTATAATTTGAATAAAAAGCAGGAAAAATCATGAGGGTAAATATGTTGAATACGACTCTGTGCTATATCGAAAAAGAAAACAGCTATCTGATGCTTCACAGAGTGAAAAAAAAGAATGATATGAGCAAGGATAAGTGGCTTGGAATCGGTGGAAAATTCGAAGAAGGGGAAAGTCCGGAAGAATGCCTTAGAAGAGAAGCAATGGAAGAAACCGGACTGACATTGGATCAGATTTCCTATCGGGGAATTGTAACCTTTGTATCGGACGAATTCGGCACAGAATACATGCATCTTTTTACTTCGGAGAAATTTCATGGTGACTTGAAAGAGTGCAATGAAGGAGAGTTGGTTTGGATCGATAAAAAGAAAATTTACGATCTTAATCTTTGGGAAGGAGATAAAATCTTTTTCCGATTGTTGGAAGAAAAGACAGGCTTTTTCTCTTTGAAGCTTCGCTACGAGGGAAACAGGCTGGCAGAGCATTCGGTTAATATCTATTAATAAGATATAGATATCACTCTGTATTATAATGGAAAAATGTCGGGGGAAGATACAATGAGGGAAAACAGTCTGGGATATGAAAATATAAGTAAACTGATTCGAAAATTTGCCATGCCTTCTATTGTAGGAATGATGGTCACATCGATTTACAATATCGTAGATCAGATTTTTATCGGGCAGGCAGTGGGAGAACTGGGAAATGCAGCTACCAATATCGCCTTTCCCATTACAACGGTCAGTCTTGCAATCGCCTTGATGTTCGGCATTGGCGGAGCAGCAAATTTCAATCTGGCGATGGGGCAAAAAAGAATGGAAAAAGCTCCTTATTATGTAGGAAATTCTTTTATGATGCAGATTATTTGCGGCTGCGTTCTGCTCCTTGTAGTGGAGCTTTTTATGGAGCCGATCCTGCTGGCCTGCGGATCGCCGGATAATGTGCTTCCTTATGCAGTGGATTATATGAGAATCATAGCAGCAGGATTTCCCTTTGTTATGATGACCATCGGGGGCGGACATCTGATTCGAGCAGACGGAAGTCCGGGCAGGGCAATGCTCTTTAACCTTTCCGGAGCAATCATCAATGTTTTTCTGGATTACCTGCTTACCATGGTAATTCAATGGGGAATTGCAGGCGCAGCTTATGCAACTTTGATCGGTCAGGTGTTTTCTTCGATTCTTGTACTGATCTATATGAGTCACTACAAAACCGTAAAGCTGGGATTCAATCATCTTTTGCCCAGGGCAGAGATCTTAAAGAAGATCATGATGCTTGGAATTTCTTCCTTTGTAAACCAGATCGCTATGATGCTGGTGCAGGTTGTATCCAACAATTTGTTGAAGCATTATGGTGCAATGTCTGTATATGGTTCCTCCATTCCGATCGCCTGTGCCGGAATCGTAATGAAGATTAATCAGCTGGTATTTTCCATTGTAATCGGAATCGGACAGGGCTGCCAGCCGATTTTCAGCTACAATTATGGAGCGGGAAAGTTTGACAGAGTGAGAGAAACCTATAAAAGAGCAATTACAGCGGGAATCCTGGTTTCGGCTGTGGCATTTGCAATTATACAGCTTTTTCCAAGGCAGATCTTTTCCATTTTCGGAAACGGAAGTGAGACATATTTGGAATACGGTGTGACATATTTAAGAATTTTTATGATGTTCCTGGTTTTGTCCGCTCTTCAGCCGATTACCAATACTTTCTTTTCGGCAATTGAAAAGCCGAAAAAGGGAATGATCATTGCTCTGGTAAGGCAGGTGCTCATTCTTCTTCCGGCAATGCTGATCTTGACGCCTATTGTGGGGGTAAATGGTGTGATGTATGCCGGTCCAATTGCAGATGTGGCTTCTGGTATCCTGATCGTTATCATGGTCTACCGGGAGTTTCGGAATATGAAAAAAACGGAAAGAAAACGGTCGAAGGCATAAAGAAAGATGGCTGTTTTATCAAAGGGAAGTGTGATATAATCCCGGTTGGTAAAACAGCTTTTCTATTTCAGAGAGAATGAGAGGAAAAAATGAGATATTACGGAGAGGTATACAGGCCACCCAGTGAGGCTTATAGCCTGATCGTACAGGTGACCTATGGCTGCAGTCACAATACCTGTGCTTTCTGCAGCATGTATAAAAATAAAAGATTTGCACTGCGTCCCATGGAAGAAATTCTGGAGGATTTCAAGGAGGCGGCAGCCCGCTACGGAAAAAATGTAAAAAGGATTTTTCTGGCAGACGGAGATGCCCTGATCCGAAAGACAGAGGATCTGCTTTTGATTTTAGATGAGGTCAGAAAGCTTTTTCCGAATTTAGAGAGAACTACAAGCTATGCATCACCTGCAAGCCTTCTTCTAAAATCTCAGGAGGAGCTTTCAAAACTGAAAGAACACGGACTGGAAATGGTCTATCTGGGTCTGGAATCCGGATGCAATGAAGTACTAAAGAAAATACAGAAGGGCTACTTGGCAGAAGAGATTGTTCAGGCGGGATGCAAGGCAAGAAAGGCGGGAATGAAGCTTTCCGTAACTGCTATATCCGGACTGGGGAGCAGGGAACTTTCGAAAAAGCATGCGTTAGAGACTGCAAAGGCATTTTCAGCTATGAATCCGGAATATATCGGCATATTGACTTTGGAGGTCATCGAAGGAACTCCGATGTATGACTGGACACGAGAGGGAAGTTTTGAACTTCTTAATCCCGTAGAAATTTTGGAAGAAACAAAAACACTGGTTCAAAATTTGGATTCTCCTGGAAGCATATTTCGGGCAAATCATGCATCGAATTATCTGCCTCTTAAGGGAACCTTTAATCAGGACAGAGAAATGATTTTAGAACAGATAAAAATGGCAAAGGAGGGCCAGATTGCCCTTCGGCCGGAATGGAGCAGGAGTCTGTGAAAAGTAAAGCGTTTTTAAAGGGCGTACAGGACGGAATGCCCATAGCCCTTGGCTATTTTGTAGTTTCCTTTTCTCTTGGAATTGCTGCAAAAAAGGCAGGACTTACCTCACTTCAGGGTTTTATAGCAAGTGTTTCTACAGTAGCATCGGCCGGAGAATATGCTGGAATTTTGGTAATCTTGGATTCAGCACCCTACATCGAAATGTTTTTAGCAATATTGATCAGTAATGCAAGGTACTTTCTGATGTCTTGCGCATTAAGCCAGCGCATCAATCCCAAAACGGGTATGGGACACCGGCTTTTGATGGGATACGGACTAACGGATGAAATTTTCGGCATTGCCATTGCAAGAGAAGGGTATGTAGAACCGGCCTATAACTATGGAGCCATGGCAATTGCAATACCTTTTTGGGGAATCGGAACATCTCTTGGAATTATAATGGGAAATATATTGCCCTTGCGCATCGTCAGTACATTAAGTGTATCCCTGTATGCCATGTTTATTGCCATTATCATCGCACCTGCAAAAAAGGATAAGGTAATTGCAGCATTGATCATCATCAGCTTTGCAAGCAGCTTCGCTTTTGCCAGGCTGCCTTTGCTCTCCGGAATATCCTCCGGAAGCAAAACCATTATTTTGACCCTTGTGATCTCGGCTTTGGCAGCGATCATATGTCCGGTAAAGGAGAAGGAAAATGCCAAATAATTATATATATATTTTCATAATGGCGCTTACAACCTTTCTGATCCGTGTGATTCCCATTACATTGATTCGAAAGAAAATAAGCAATCGCTTTTTGCAGTCCTTTCTATATTACGTGCCGTATGTAACTCTGGCCGTTATGACATTTCCTGCAATCATGGAAGCAACGCAATCGGAAATATCCGGCATTCTGGCTCTAATTTGCGGAATTGCGGCAGCCTGGGCAGGCTTTGGAATGTTTAAGGTTGCCATTGTCTGCTGTGCTGTCGTATTTGTATTAGAGTTGTTTATTATCCCGATTTAAGAATTTTAATCGAAATCTTTGAAAAAGGAGGTAGTATCTCGGACATGAAAGAATTTTTCAAAAGGCTTGGAAAGGGCAGACAGATGTCAGAAACGACATGTGTTATGGCCGTTCTAACCTTGTCCGGAGGAATGCAGGATGCATATTCTTATTTTCTGAGAGGAAGGGTATTTGCAAATGCTCAGACAGGAAATATTGTCTTACTGGGTGTAGGATTTTTCAGTGGAAATGTTTCAAATGGATTTCGTTACCTCTTTCCTGTTTTATTTTTTGCACTGGGTGTATTTATGGCAGAACAGATACGGATCAGATTTCAGAAAAATAGGAACTTACATTGGAGACAGATTATTCTTCTGATAGAAAGTCTGCTCTTGTTTTTTGTCGGACTTATGCCGCTGCAGGAAGGAATTATTAATCAGGTCGCAAATGCCCTTACATCCTTTGGATGTGCAATGCAGGTGCAGGCATTTCGCACGGTGAACGGGCATTCTTATGCCAGTACCATGTGCATTGGAAATATACGCAGTGCAATGGATGCAATCAGCAACTATGCATCGACGAAGGACAGAAAAGAGTTGTACAGGGCAGGACAATATTTCAGAGTGATCCTTTTCTTCCTTTTGGGAGCAGGATTTGGTGGAATTCTAGCCGAGAAAGTGGACCAGAAAATGATCTGGATTTCCAGTATCCTTTTATTGATCGCATTTTTCCTGATGTTTATCAAAAATGAGGAAAAAGTTTCATAAAAATACAGATAAAGAAAAAATGGGAGCTGCAGCATGACAAAAGTGAAGGAATCATGTAGCAGCTCTTTTTCTATAAGGTATAAAGATGGGTAAGCAGATTAATCCTCGTCCGGAACAGGCTGTGGATCGTGAAGCTCAATAATATATCCAAGCAGATCTCTTGTATCAAAATATTCAAAGCTTTCACCAAGTTGTGGATCCACATCACCCTTCCATTCGGATGCACATCCTTCCGCCTTCATGATTTTACGGAATCCCATATTGTCATCTGTTTTGATGGCCAGATGATGAATATATCCATCTCCGTGCTTTCTTAAATGATCTGCATAGGTTCCGTTTTCGTCCATAGGCTGGATCAGTTCCATTTCCAGACCATTTAAAACGCAGATTGCCACGCGAACATCATTTTCAGTAGGAACACCGCGGAATTTTGTATTGCTGGCAGGAGCACCCAGTCCCTTTTGGGTATCTACAACGATTTTCCAGGGGCCTACGCCAACTTTTTCATAATTTGCAATTCTTTCTTCCAGATTTCTTGTAGTGATACCAATCTGGGTAACAGCAGTCATTTTAGCCATAATTCATTTCCTCTCATTTCAATTATTTATCAGACAGATTGTCTGCAAGATACTGTGCATATAAAATAGATCCGGAAAGGATATTTGGAGTAAAGTCGCAGTTGAGATTCACCATAAAATGGTCGTTCTGTAACTCCTCACTGGCTCTTTTCGCAACGCTTTCCAAATTTTCTTTTGTTACATCTCCTACACAGATCGGAAGGCCGACCTTACGTCCGAATTTCATCATATCGAGAATTTCATCCATAGGATATTTTTCCAGAATCATCTGCAGGATCAGTCCCACAAAGACTCGTTCTCCATGAAGAAAATCATGACCGCCATCTACACTTGCCAGCCAGTCACCAAAGCCGTGACAGCAGGCATTTCCGGAGTTCAGACCGCCCATACTGGAAAGAAAACAATTGGCTTCCACAACATTTTCCAATTGGGGAGTAACGACTTTGGCTGTTACAGCCTCATAAGCAGCAAGGCCGTCCCTTTGAATAATCGTTTTGCACATCTGACAAAGGGCCATAGCAGTTTCAGTAATGGAAGAGCCAAGCTTTTTGTTTTTGTAGCAGGTGCTTCCTTCATACCAGGTAGCCATAGCATCACCCATTCCGGCAGCAATCAGTCTGCATGGAGCATTTGCAACGATCCGGGTGTCAATCATAACCATATCAGGACATTTGAAATGCATATAGTCGGAGATGATATGAGAGCCATCCTCAGAATAACGAAGTGTTGCAAAGGTACAGGGAGCATCGGAAGATGCAGTTGTCGGAACCATGACCAAAGCCTTTCCGGCTTCAAAGGCAATTGCCTTGGAAATATCCATGCTGCCGCCGCCTCCTACTGCACAGATTACATCGGCATCCTTTACTTCCTTCAGGGCAGCAATCCGGTTTACCTCCGAAGTGCAGCAGAGCTTTCCGCCAAGTACAAATTCACATTGGCAGTCGCTTCCCTTAAAACTGTCTGTTAGCTGATCTCTGGAAACGCTCAGAGATATTTCATCCCCTATAAAGACAAATTTTTTACCGAAGCAGGATGCATTTTTGACAAAATCTTTCAGAATATCATTTCCTAGCAGAAAAGTTCCGGGGAACATTAATTTCTTCATTTTTGATTACCTCGCTTCTAAATAAGATTTGTTTTTCGAACATAGTTAGTGCAATTTACTTGCCAGTTTTCAAAAGAAGAGAGAAAAAGGAGAAAGGCTTGTTTGGGATAATTCAGAAGAATAACGGATTTGATAAATATAATTTATATATAATTTTTAACAGAATTGTAACAAAATGAGATGAAATAGGCTGGAGATAGAAATTGAGAAATTGCAAAAGAAATTGCAGATTTGCAGAATTACGGGAAAATGCTTCGCATAAAAAAACCTGCCTGCAAAAGCAGACAGGTGAAATACCAATTGAAAATCAGATGATCTCTTTGTGTGTCATCAGATAATTAAGAAGAATCGGCTCATCCTCTTTATCATCACACCAAAGCTCAAGCTCGTCACCGTGCTCACCTAAAAGAGCAGCAACAGCAATGTACTGACTAAGTTTTGATTTCAGGTTGTATTTGTCGCCATAACTGGAGGTAAGATAAACATCTCCTTTGCAGGACTCAACAATCTTTAAGAAATCATGCACCTGATCAATGTTTTTTAATTTCATCGGAAGCACCTCACTTCATAATTTTTCTTGTATTATATCATTCAGAAGAAAAATTGCAAGAAAAACCATAGACCCTAAATTGCACTTGCAATATAATAGAAAAAAAGATAGAATACAAACAAACGTTCTGAAGAATATGGAGAGATTATGTCACTACAATTTGTAGCAGGGCCCAGTGGATGCGGCAAATCCTATTATGTATTTAAAAAGATAATCGAAAGCGCAATGGCAAAGCCAAAGGAGAAATTCATAGTGATTGTTCCGGAACAGTTTACGATGCAGACCCAGAAGGATCTTACACGTATGCATCCGGCGCATGCACTCTTCAATATAGATATCTTAAGCTTTAACCGCTTGGCTTACAGAGTCTTTCAGGAAACAGGAGTAAATCAGGCTCCGATTCTGGAAGATATGGGAAAGATACTCGTATTGCAGAAGATTATGAGTGAAAACAAAAAAAAGCTGAATATACTGGATGGAATGATCGGCAAAAGCGGAGCAGCAGCCAGAATGAATTCACAGCTTTCGGAATTCATGCAATACAATGTAGATCCGAAGCTTTTAGAAGAAAAAGAAGGGGAAATGCCGGAGCTTTTAAAGAGAAAGCTGCAGGATCTTCGTCTGATCTCTTCTGAATTTTCGAACTATATCAAAGAACGGTATCTGACAGCGGAAGAGGTTCCGGTGATCTTAAGCAGAGTGATCGAGGCATACGAAGGCTTAAAAGGAGCAACCGTTATACTGGACGGATTTACAGGATTTGTTCCGACGCAGTATATGGTGCTGGAAAAGCTGATGAAAATGTGCAAAGAGCTGATTGTTACCGCAACAACAGACAAAAAGGCAGGTCTCAGAAGAAAAAGCAGCAAGTCAAATCTGTTTCATATGACACATGAAATGGCAGAAAAGCTGATTTTCCTTGCTGAAAAATCCGGTATAGAGGTAAAAGCGGACATTATTTTAGAAGATATCGGCTGTGGAAGGCTTGCAGGCAAAGAAGCACTTACTTTTCTGGAAAAGAGTCTTTTCCGCTATGAATATAAGACATATTCAAAAGATCAGGACGAAATCCATATAGTAGAATGCAGAAATCCGGATTCAGAGTTGGAATCTGTTTCTGAAATAATTGCATCACTGGTACGTCAAAAAGGCTACCGGTATCGGGATTTTGCTGTTGTGAGCGGGGACATACAGGAATACGGACCGTGTGCAGAAAGAATTTTTCGAGAAAATAACATCCCGTGTTTTATTGACCGAAAACAAAATCTGATGAACAATCCGGCAGTTGAATTCGTAAGGGCTGCAGTGGAAATGGCTGTGGACGATATGTCCTATCGAAGTGTCTTTCGTTTTTTGAAAAGCGGAATGTCAAAGCTGAGCAAAGAAGAAATATATCTTATGGAGAATTATGTTTTGGCATTTGGCATTCGCG
This sequence comes from bacterium, assembly GCA_963624695.1. Taxonomy (GTDB): domain Bacteria; phylum Bacillota; class Clostridia; order Lachnospirales; family Lachnospiraceae; genus Alectryocaccobium. The sequence continues at coordinate 52,436 of CAVFRH010000041.1, read as the reverse complement.
GCCGGAAGGGATACGAGAAAAATTGGCAGCGTGTAAAAGGCAATATTTCTGCCCCGGATCTGGAAAAACTGAATGAAATACGGAACTCTTTTCTAGAATCTGTTTCGGACTTTATGGACGGATTTCGGGAAAAAAATGCCAGTATGGAAAGCCGCATAAGAGTGCTTTACCAGCTCATAACAGATCACGGCATACAGGAAAAGTGCAGTCAGTTGGAAGAAAGGTTTAATATTGAAAATGAATTGACCAAGGCAAGGGAGTATGCCCAGGTTTATCGCCTGATCATGGACTTTTTGGAGAAGCTGGCAGACATTATGGGTGGGGAAAAACTTTCACTTGAGCTTACCAGACAGCTTTTTGAAGCGGGAATTCAGGAAATGCAGATAGGTATTATCCCATCCGGTCAGGATCAGGTTCTGGTGGGAGACATCGAAAGAAGCCGATTGAAAAATATACAGGTGATGTTTTTTGTTGGTCTCAATGAAGGAATTGTTCCAAAGCCTGTAGAAAGGCAGGGAATTTTATCTCAGGCAGACCGGGAGCAGCTTTCAAGGGAAAACATCACGCTTGCTGCAGATTCCAGAGAGGAAATGTACAAACAGAGATTGTATTTGTATTTGAATCTCACAAAGCCTTCCGAAAAGCTTTACCTTTCCTATTGCAGGAGCAGTGCTTCGGGAGAAGCTTTACTTCCTTCTTACCTGATTGTCAGCATAAAGGAACTTTTTCAGAAACTGAACATCCAGGATGAACAATCCATAAAAGAAAGGTATGGTTTGGAAACAAAGAGAGGAAGAAAAGAAGCTCTGCTGGACGGATTCTGTACCTTGGGAGAAAAGGAGGCGGAAGAATCATTTTTGGAGCTTGCAGCATCAAGCAGGAAAGAAGAAGAAAATTTTGTCGATTATATGAGCCAGGGAGCGAAGGAACATTGTCCGGATACAAATATAGACAGAAAAAGTGCTGAAAAGCTTTTTCAAAAGAATATGCGCTATTCAGCATCCAGACTGGAAAATTATGGAAAATGTGCCTTTCGGCATTTTCTGAGCTATGCATTAAAGCTGAGAGAACGGGATGTCTATGAGTTTTCAGCAGCAGATATTGGAAGTGTTCTTCATGAAGCAATAAAGAATTTCTGTGATCGTTTTCAAAAAGAAGGGTGGAAAGAGACAGAGGAAAAAGAAATCGAAAGGTTTGCGGATGATGCATTTGAACTTGCTTACAAAAACAGTACAGAGGCAAAATTCAGCAGCAGCAGTTTCTTTGACAAGGAAAAGCTTAGCAGGATCAATCGCATGACGGCAAAGGCGGTTTATGAGCAGGTGATGCGCGGAAGCTTTCGGCCCCTAGCATCAGAAGTGGATTTTGTATTGGAAGGAATCAAAGGATGCATTGACCGTATCGATGTCTGCGAAGGAGATACAGCAGCATATATTCGAATTGTTGACTACAAATCGGGAAAAAGAGATATCAATTTAAATGAATTTTATTACGGGACCCAGCTGCAGCTGCCTCTCTATATGACAGCAGCCTGTCAGCTTGCAAAGCCACGCTTCGGAAAAACTATGGAACCGGCCGGAATTTACTATTACGGGATGGAAGATCCGATTCTGCAGGTAAAAGAGTGGAATGAAGAAATTCCGGAAGAGAAAAAGCTCAAGGAGTTAAGGCTAAAGGGAATTTCCCGAAAAGAGCAGGAAATATTGAAGCTTATGGACGGAAAATTAAAGCCGGGTACAGCATCGGATGTTATTCCAGTGAAGTTTAATAAAAGCCTGGGAGCCGATGGTCAGCCGGAGCTGGAAAAAAGAAGCAGAGTATTAAGCAGGGAAGAATTTGGCTGCCTTTCAAAATATACTTACTATCTTCTGAAAAAGAAACGTAAGGAAATAGAGGAGGGAAAAGCGGCAATCAACCCGAAGGAGATCGACAAAACAGACAGCTGCAGCTATTGCCCCTACCAGTCTGTCTGCCGCTTTGATGAAGAAATCCCAGGATACAAAAAAACACACTGTGCAGTACAAAATGACGAAGATGTGCTGAAGCTTATGCTGGAAAAATTGGAAAAAGAAAGGGAAAACCATGGCAATTAAATGGACCGGAGAGCAGAAAAATGTAATAGAGCATAGAGGAAAAAATATGCTGGTCAGTGCAGCTGCAGGCTCCGGTAAGACAGCGGTTTTGGTAGAAAGGATCATTTCACTGGTTACCGATGAAAAAAATCCAATTGATCTGGACAAGCTGCTGGTGGTTACTTTTACCAAGGCAGCAGCAGGTGAGATGAAGGAAAGGATCCGGAAAGCATTAGAAAAGAAAATCGCAGAAAATCCGGAAAATGAGCAGCTTCGAAGACAGGCAGTACTTATCCATAATGCGCATATTTCTACAATCCACAGCTTTTGCACCTATATTATAAAAAACTATTTTTATTATCTGAATATCGACCCGGTTTTTCGGGTAATGGATGAAGGAGAAAGCAAGCTCATGAAAGCGGATTGCATTCATGAGTTAGTTGAAGAGGCACTGCAGCAGGAAAACAGGGAAATAAGAGATTTCATATTGGCTTTTGGGAGTGGAAAAAGTACCAGGGGAATGGAAGAAGAAATTCTCAGCATTTACAATATGGTAATTTCAGATCCATGGCCGAAAAAGTGGCTGGAAAAGGCAAAAAGCAATTATCAAACAAATGCCAAGGAAATTGAAAGCTCCGAACTGATCAGAAATTGCATAGAAGATATAAAAGAAAAACTACACGGTCTCATTATGCAGGCAGAGATAAACAAAGAAAGAGCAGAAGCATATAATGGACCGAACCGATACGTCCCGGCATTACAGGCAGATATTGACATGATGAAAAAAATGCTGGAAGAAGAATCTTTTGAAGAGCTGCAGAAGGAATTCAAAAATATAAAACATAAAACCCTGCCGGGTCGTCCGGTTTCCGAAAATGAAGATCCAGATATTACCAAAACGGTTGCTGACAGTCGAAAAAAGCTAAAAGAAGAACTGAAAAAAATACAGGAAAACTATTTCGGAATTTCACTGGAAGAACTGCAGGAGGAAATGAGCTTTTGCTCCGGTCATATCAATACATTATGCAGCATATTGCTGGATTTTATGGAAAGATTTGCGCAAAAGAAGAGACAGAATAATCTTATGGATTACAATGATCTGGAGCATTTCGCATTAAATATTCTTGTAAAGGAAAATGAAAAGGGAGAGTTCATAAAAACAGAAGCTGCCAGGGAGATTGCAGAAGAATTTGCATACATTATGGTAGATGAGTATCAGGACAGCAATGGAATTCAGGAATGGATTCTCTCCAGTATTGCAGGAAAAGGCGGAAAAGAAAATAACCGCTTTATGGTAGGGGATATTAAACAGTCAATTTACGGCTTTCGGCATGCCTGTCCACAGCTTTTTACGGAAAAATATCAATCCTATAGAAATGCAAAGGATGGAGAGGTAATCGATCTTTTTAGCAATTATCGAAGCAGAAAAACTGTAATCGATACAGTAAATTTATTGTTTGGAAAGCTGATGGATCAGGAAATGGGCGGTGTGGACTATGACAGCAAACAACGCCTGAATTCTGCTGCAGTATATCCTGAAAGGGAAAATGAAGAGGACTGCAATACTGAAATTTTTCTGTTGGATCGAATGGATCCGGACATGGAAAATGGAAGAAACAAAAAAGAGGCAATTGAAACAGAGGCAGCACTTGTTGCAGGCAGAATAAAAGAACTTCACAAAAACATGCAGATTTTCGATAAGGAAGAGCAGACATATCGACCGATGCGGTACAGCGATTGCGTAGTATTGCTTCGTTCTGGTTCGGATTATTTTGAAATTTTCGACAGAGTGCTGAAAAATATGGGAGTCCCGGCTTATGCAATGACAAGAACCGGATACTTTTCAGCAGTGGAAGTAAGGGTAATTCTGGACTATCTTCGCATCTTAGATAATCCTTTGCAGGACATCCCAATGGCAGCAGTGCTGTTTTCGCCGATTGTAGGGTGCACTGCACAGGAGCTGGCCGAGATTCGCCTTTTTCGACCGGAGGAGATGCTGTTTCATGCCTGTCGGGAGTATTGCCAATTCGGAGAAAATCCGGAGCTTACAGAAAAGCTGCAGAAATTTTTTCGAAATTATCTTAAGTTTAATGAAATGGCACGTTATACACCGGTTAGCAGTTTGTTGGACGAAATATACAGAGTAAGCAATTACCGCTCTTATGTAAGAGTTATGCCGGGAGGTGCTCAAAGAGCGGCAAATCTGGATATGCTCATGGAAAAGGCAGCCGCCTATGAAAAGAGCAGCTACAGTGGTCTCTTTAATTTTATACGTTATATAGACGAGCTGCAAAAGGCATCTGAGGATTTCGGCGAAGCAAATCTTTTTTCAGAGAGTGCAGATGCAGTTCGGATTATGACAATTCATAAGAGCAAGGGATTAGAGTTTCCAATCGTTTTTTTGTGTGGCTTTGAAAAGGAATTTAATAAAAGTGATTCAAAGGGCAGCATTATAGTACACAGGGATCTTGGCATAGGCATAGATGCAATTGATCTAAAGGAAGGGAAAAAGAAGGCTGGATTTTACAAATACAATATTGCACAAAGAATCAAAAAGGATATGCTCAGTGAAGAACTGAGAGTGCTCTATGTGGCTTTGACGAGGGCAAAGGAAAAGCTGATCATAACCATGGTGTCAAAGGATCTACAGAAAGAAATTGAAAAATGCAGCAGTGAGAGAGCACTTTGGAAAAAAGAAGTGCCATATGCAGTAAAGACATCCGCAAGCTCTTATGCGGGGTGGATTTTGCCGGTATTGTCCAATTTTTCATGCTTCGATCCAGCGGAGCAGTGGGCCGGCTGCGGTGCTTTGGCAAAAGAAAAGTGTGATTTTATAAATATTTATGTGTGTTCTGTAGACAGCCTGATCAATAATGAAAAAGAAGGAAGATTGGATCTGCTGGAAAATCTAAAAAAAATTCCAGACGAAAATGAAAGTCAGATATATGACGGAGAACTTTACGAGTACCTTCAGAAGGTGCGGGAATTTGAATATCCCTATCGGAAAGAGGAAAATATACCGGAGAAGCTCAGTGTTTCAGACATAAAGACAGAACATGTAGAAGAGACGGAAGAAGAGGAACTTTTCAAAGAGGAACTCGTTCCCTATATACCATCATTCATTCAAAAAGAGGAAGCAGAAAAAAGCGGAGCAGAAAGAGGAACTGTTTACCATAAATTCTGGAAACTTTTGCGGTATGAAAATTTGACTGAACCGGAGCATTATTATTCAGAGCTTATGGAAATGAAGAAAAAATTCTGTGAAGAAGGGAAGCTGACGAAGGAAGAAGACAAATGCCTTTTTGCGAAGGACTTTATAAGCTTTTTGAAAGACCCAATCGGGATCCGGATGAAAAAGGCTGCTTTTGAGGGGAAACTTTTCAGGGAACAACCATTTACAATGGAAATGCAGGCCAGGGAGGCAGATTCGAAATGGGACAGTGGAGAAACAATCCTGATACAGGGTATGATAGACGCCTATTTTGAAGAAGACGGAGAGATCGTTCTTCTTGATTACAAGACAGATTGGACGATGGATGAAAGCGGAGAGGAGCTTATTCAAAAATACAAAAAACAGCTTTGGCTTTATAAAAAGGCACTGGAAAAAAGCAGCCAAAAAAAAGTGAAAGAAGTCATGATATATTCGACTCATCTAAAAAAGTGTGTTACACTATAATTGATTATTTAGAACAAAAATGACAGGAGAAAATAATATGTATTCGGAAGAAATGTATGGATACGGAGCACAAAGCTCAGTAATCCGTGAAATATTTGCATACGGAATGCAACGAAAAGAAGAGATAGGCGCAGAAAACGTTTATGACTTCAGTCTTGGAAATCCATCTGTAGAACCACCTAAGGAGGTAACGGAGACCTTCATTAAGTTACTGCAGACAAGACCGGCTTTGGAGCTTCATGGATATACTGCAGGACCTGGAGACATGGGAGTTAGAAATGCAATTGCAGAAGATCTCAATGACCGTTTTCAGACAAATATAAAAGGAAAAAATCTTTACATGACCTGCGGAGCAGCTGCTTCCTTAAAGATCATTCTTACAGCGCTTTATGAAGAGGGAGATGAGGCGTTGACCTTGACCCCGTTTTTCCCGGAATATACGGTTTTTTCAGAAAGTGCCGGATATAAATTCAAACCGGTTCAGTCAAATCCGGAAAATTTCCAGCCGGATATTGCAAAACTGGAGGAAGCAGTAAGCGAAAAAACAAAATGTATCATTTTGAATTCTCCGAATAATCCATCCGGAGTTGTTTATACAAAAGAAAGCATAAAAGCAGTGGCTGATTTGCTGGAGAAAAAGGAAAAGGAATATGCACATCCGATATTTATTATTTCAGATGAGCCATACAGAGAATTGAGCTATGGAGCAGAGGTTCCTTTTCTGCCAAAGTATTACAAGAACACGGTAGTTTGCTATTCCTACAGCAAATCTCTTTCTCTTCCGGGAGAGCGAATCGGATATATTTGTGTTTCAGATGAAGTAACAGAATCAGAAAAGATTTATGCAGCAGTTTGCGGTGCCGGAAGAGCACTTGGTTATGTGTGTGCACCGAGTCTTTTGCAGAAGGTTGTAAAGGAATGCGTCAAATCAAGACCGGAGCTGGATACATATAAGAAAAACAGAGATCTTCTTTACAATGCACTGACCCAGTACGGTTACAGCTGTATTTACCCGGACGGAGCTTTTTATCTTTGTGTAAAGGCTTTGGAGGAAGATGCAAAGATCTTCGCCGAAAAGGCAAAGAAATACGAACTTCTTTTGGTTCCGGGAGACAGCTTTTGCGCACCTGGATATGTGAGAGTTTCCTATTGTGTAAGTACAGACATGATTGAAAGATCTTTGCCAGCATTTAAAAAACTGATCGAAGAATACTAAAGGAGAGACTTCAGAGATGATCAACGAGAAAAAAGTATTATTTTCGGGAATGCAGGCGACAGGTAATCTGACCCTTGGAAATTACCTTGGTGCATTAAAAAACTGGGTAAGCCTCAGCGATGAGTATGAATGCTTTTACAGTGTAGTGGATATGCATTCCATTACAGTAAGACAGGATCCGGCTACCCTTCGAAAGAGAGCAAGAAAATTGCTGACTCTGTATATAGCAGCAGGACTGGATCCGGAAAAGAACTGCATTTATTATCAGTCACACGTATCCGGACACGCAGAGCTCGCATGGATTTTAAATTGCTTCACTTACATGGGAGAGTTAAGCAGAATGACTCAGTTTAAGGACAAGTCAGCAAAGCATGCAGACAATATCAATGCAGGACTCTTTACCTATCCGGTTCTCATGGCAGCGGATATTTTGCTTTATCAAACAGATCTGGTTCCGGTTGGAATCGATCAGATGCAGCATCTGGAACTGACAAGAAATCTTGCAGAGCGCTTTAATAATATTTACGGTCCGGTATTTACAATTCCGGAAGCTTATATTGGCAAGATAGGAGCAAAGATAATGAGTCTCCAGGATCCGTCTAAAAAGATGTCGAAATCAGATGAAAATCCAAATGGCAGCATTTATCTTATGGATGATGCGGACACAGTAATCCGAAAATGCAAAAGAGCAGTTACCGACTCGGAAGGATGTATCCGTTACAGCCAGGATCAGCCTGGAATCATGAATTTAATTAATATTTACAGTGCCTGCAGTGGAAAAAGCACAGAAGAAACCGTTAAGGAATTCGAAGGTCAGGGATACGGTGTGTTTAAAGAAGCAGTAGGAGATGAGGTAAATAAAATTTTGCAGCCGCTTCAGCTGAAAATGGCAGAACTGGAAAAGGACAAGGGATATATTGACCGGATCATAAAGGAAAATGCAGAAAAAGCACAGTACTATGCAAACAAGACACTTCGCAAGGTACAGAAAAAGATAGGCTTTCCTGAGAGACCCAGAATTTAAGAATGATGAATAAAAGCTTAAAAGAATATATCAGAATATTACAAGAAAAAAATCTGCTGCTGAAGATCCATTGCCCGGAGGAAGAAAGAGAAGTCAGGCAAATTACATACGATTCCAAGGCAGCAGGAGAAGGATGCCTTTTTGTATGCAAGGGTGCGGCATTCAAGAAACAGTATCTTGAGGATGCTTTGAAAAAAGGTGCTTTTGTATATGTCAGCGAAAAGGACTATGAAATCCCGGGAGCCTCTTTTCTTATTGTTCGGGATGTACGGGAGGCAATGCCATATATAGCACAGCAATTCTATGATATCCCAGAGGATTTTCATTGCATCGGCATAACAGGCACAAAGGGAAAGACTACCACGGCCTATTACTTAAAAGCTGTATTTGATGAGGCGATGGAAAAAATTGGTAAGCCCGGTGCTGCTTTTATGACAACAGTAGAAACCTACGATGGAAAAGAAAAGATAAGCAGCGGCATTACAACTCCGGAAGCCTTTGAAATCTACAGGCATTTTAGAAATGCCTACGACAGCGGTATACGCTACATGATTATGGAGGTTTCAAGTCAGGCTTTAAAATACAAGAGAGTGCAGGGCATAAGCTTTGACACCGCTGTTTTTCTCAATATTTCAGAGGATCATATTAGTCCGATTGAACATGCAGATTTTGATGACTATTTTCAATCAAAGCTAAAAATTTTTGAACAGTGTAAAACAGCAATTATCTGTACGGATTCTCCATATGCAAAGGAGATCCGACAGGCAGCTGAAAAGTCAAAGAACATTGTAAGCTTTGGATTTGAAGAGAAAGCTGATTTCAGAGGACTCGATGTGAAGCCGATGGATGGAAAGACTGCTTTTTGCTTGAAAACAAAAGAGCAAAAAGAAGAATGCCTTTTGAATATGCGTGGCAAATTCAATGTGGAAAATGCTTTGGCTGTCTTTGCGGTAGCGAAAGAATTTGCGCTTCCAATGGAAGATGTAAAAAAAGCATTGGAAAGGGTATCTGTTCCGGGACGCGGAGAAGAGTATGAAAGTGCAGATGGACGGCTGCATGTTATTGTAGATTATGCACACAATGGTTTCAGCGTTCAGTCGGTTTTGAAAATGGCCAGGGAAAATTGGCCAAATAGAAGAATCGTTTCTGTTTTTGGCTGTACCGGAGGAAAGGCCATAAACAGAAGAAAGGACATGGGACTGGCAGCAGGCGAATGGAGCGACTACATATATCTCACAGCAGATGATCCGGCAAAGGAAAAAGTAGAGGACATATGCGAAGAAATCGCCGGCTACATTCAATCAAAAAATGGAAAATATGAAGTTGTTCCGGACCGGAAAAAGGCAATTCAAAAAGCGATTCAGGATGCCGTGGAACCATCTGTAATATTGATTTTAGGAAAAGGCTGTGAAACCACACAAAAAACAGAAAAGGGAAATGAACCTTACGAGTCTGATGCGGTAATCGCAAAAGAAACGTTAAAAAAAGTTTAATGAAAGGAAAAAGATGCTATGACAAATGTTCTTATTGCTACATCTGAATGTGTTCCGTTTATAAAGACTGGGGGTCTTGCTGATGTTGCAGGATCTTTACCAAAATATATTCCAAAGGATGAGTATGATGTGCGGGTCGTATTGCCAAAATATGCGTGTATCAGGGATGAATATAAATACAATCTCAGATATGTAAAGCATTTTTATATCAATATGAGCGGACGTGACCAGTATGTTGGTATCATGGAAACGGAATATGAAGGAATAAAATATTATTTCATTGACAACGAAGAGCATTTTCAGGGTGGACAGCCTTACAGCGGAATGCCATGGGATCTTGGAAAATTCACTTATTTTTGCAAAGCGGTTTTATCGATGCTGCCAGAAATTCAATTTAAACCGGATGTGCTCAACTGCAACGATTGGCAGACAGCATTGATACCAGCTTTCCTGCTTGGATATAAAAGCAATTATGGCTTCTACAAGGATATCAAGACAGTAATGACCATCCATAATCTCAAATTCCAGGGAATCTGGAACATTGAGGATGTGAAAAGAGAGACTGGACTGGATGATTCCTTCTTTAACTACGATCGATTTGAATTTTACGGAACCGCAAATCTGTTGAAGGGTGGAATTTCCTATGCAGATATGGTGACTACGGTCAGCAATACCTACGCAAAGGAAATTTGCAGCTATGAATATGGAGAAGGCCTGGATCCTCTTTTGGTACACAGACAGGACAGACTGGTTGGTATCCTTAACGGAATTGATTACGATGTATACAATCCGGAAAAAGATAAATTTATTTATGCAAATTATACGGCAGCAGATGCAATTGAGAAAAAGGCAATCAACAAACGGAAACTCCAGGAAGAGCTGGGGCTGGAAGTTGACGAAAACAAAATGCTTTTCGGAATCATTTCAAGACTTACAGATCAGAAGGGACTGGATCTGATCCGCGATGTAATGCATCAGCTTATGGAAGACGGTATCCAGCTTGTGGTTATCGGAACCGGTGAGCGAGGCTATGAAGATATGTTCAAGTATTATGATTATGAATACTCGAATCAGGTATCTGCCAATATATGCTACAATGAAAAACTGGCACAGAAAGTGTATGCATCATGTGATGGTTTCTTAATGCCTTCCAGATTTGAGCCTTGCGGACTTAGTCAGCTTATGAGTATGCGCTATGGCACAATTCCTGTAGTAAGAAAAACCGGTGGCCTTGCAGATACCGTAACGGATGTTTCAGCAGATCCGGAAAATGGAACAGGATTTGTATTTGAGTATTACGATTCTGCAAGCTTTTTGAATTCTGTAAGAGAAGCAGAAAATATTTACAGGAACGACAGAAAACAATGGAATGAAATTGTGATCAGAGCAATGGAGAGGGATTTTTCATGGAATCGTTCTGCATTGGAATATTGTAAACTTTATCAAAGAGTAATAAAAGGGGAATAATGAATTGACGGAGCTTCTGAAATGTATTACAATTAAAATACATTTCAGAAGCAAATCGCTTAAATTTCCACTTGAGAATAAAAGTTGAACGGAAAAACAAGAAGATGATTATGGAGGCTTGCATGGCGAACGAGAATGCAAAGATGGATGCGCTGGAGGCAGCGCTTGGACAAATTGAAAAACAATTTGGAAAAGGAACAGTAATGAAATTGGGAGATAACAGCCGAAACATGAATGTGGAAGCAATCCCGACGGGTTCCTTAAGTCTGGACATTGCCCTTGGAGTTGGAGGAGTTCCAAAGGGAAGAATTATAGAAATTTACGGACCGGAATCATCCGGAAAGACAACAGTTGCCCTTCATATGGTTGCAGAGGTACAAAAAAGAGGTGGCATAGCAGGGTTTATTGATGCAGAGCATGCATTGGATCCGGTTTATGCAAAAAATATCGGTGTAGACATCGATGAGCTTTATATATCTCAGCCGGACAATGGAGAGCAGGCACTGGAAATTACGGAAACAATGGTGCGATCCGGTGCAGTGGATATTGTAATCGTGGACTCCGTTGCAGCTCTGGTACCCAAAAGTGAAATCGAAGGACTTATGGGCGATATGCATGTGGGACTTCAGGCAAGGATGATGTCTCAGGCTTGTCGTAAGCTGACATCCTGTATCAGCAAGACAAACTGCATTGTCATATTCATTAATCAGCTTCGTGAAAAGGTCGGCGTAGTGTACGGATCTCCTGAAACAACGACAGGCGGCCGTGCTCTTAAATTCTATTCTTCTGTAAGACTGGATGTTCGACGTATTGAGCAGCTCAAACAGGGTGGAGAGTTTGTAGGAAACCGTGTAAAAGTAAAGGTAGCCAAAAATAAAGTTGCACCTCCTTTTAAAGAGGCTGAATTTGACATTATGTTTGGAAAGGGCATCTCAAAAGAAGGAGATTTACTCGATCTGGCAGTCAAGAAGGATATTATCCAAAAAGCTGGTGCTTGGTTCTCTTATAAAGAAGATAAAATTGGACAGGGACGGGAAAATGCAAAGAATTATCTGGCACAGAACCCGGAGATAGCAGAAGAGATTGATGCTTTAGTACGGGCTGCATATGGTATAGGAGACAATGCAGCAGAAGAGACTGAAGAATGAGCTTCAAATACAAAAGAGAGAAACAAAACGAGAATAGAAAAGACGCAGCCTTAAAGGCAATGGAGCTTTTGAACTACAGAGCCAGAAGTGAAGCCGAATTAAGAAAGAAGCTTCTGGAAAAAGAGTATTCAGAAGAGGAAGTTGAGAAAGCAATTGCATATGTAAAGTCCTTTGGCTATATCAATGACCGTTCTTATGCGCAGGCCTATGTTTCAGAAAAAGCAGCTCAAAAAAGCACTTCTATGATGAGAATGGAACTGAAGGAAAAGGGCATAGAGGATTCTTTGATCGAAGAGGCATTGGAGCAGATAGAGGAAGAGGAAGAAGACATTATACTCTGTCTGCTGCAAGGAAAAAGCGGTGAACCTCATGAATTGGACGAGAAGGAGTACAGAAGACTTTACAGTTTTTGTGCAAGGCGCGGCTTTTCATCCGGGAAAATATACAAAGCCTTAAAAAGGTATGTTGAAGAAGCGAAGAATTAGCAAAAAACAACTCAATGTGCAAAAACATTGGGCTGTTTTTGTATACCAAAGTATACAAGGAAAGCTGTCGGTGGCAGGTTTTCAGCATTTTGCCCTTTTTATTGACAAAATGCTGAAAAAAGTATAAAATTAGCACGTTGCAATTGTACAATGACAATTAAATAAGGAGGTATTCCTGTAATATGAATCCAATAGCAATTATTGTGATGATTGTTGCAGTAGTTGTCGCCGTACTTATAACAGCATTTGTAGCCAGCAAAGTTGCAGTGGCAAAGAAAGAAGCGAAGGATGCTGAGACAATTGGTATTGCAGAAGATAAAGCAAGGACGATCATAGATGAGGCGTTGAAGACTGCGGAATCCAAAAAAAGAGAGGCTCTTCTCGAAGCAAAAGAAGAAAACATGAAAGTGAAAAATGAGCAGGAGAGAGAGTATCGGGAGCGGAGGTCAGAACTCCAAAAGTATGAGAAGAGGGTTTTATCTAAAGAAGAATCAGTTGATAAGAAGGCAGACAACCTGGAACGTCGTGAAAGCGATATAACAGCAAGAGAAAATGAATTAAGAAAAAAAGAGAAAAAGGTTGATGAATTGCATGAGCAGGAAGTGAAAAAACTGGAAGACATTTCCGGTTTAACCTCCGAACAGGCAAAAGATTATCTTCTGAAATCTGTTGAAGATGAAGTAAAACTTGATGCTGCAAGACTTTGTAAGGAGCTTGAGCGGCAGGCGAAGGATGAAGCCGGAAAGAAGGCAAAGGATTATGTGGTTACTGCAATTCAGAAATGTGCAGTGGATCATGTAGCAGAGTCGACCATTTCGGTAGTACAGCTTCCCGGAGATGAAATGAAGGGAAGAATCATCGGTCGAGAGGGTCGTAATATCAGAGCGTTGGAAACACTTACGGGTGTTGATTTGATTGTAGATGATACACCGGAGGCGGTTGTATTGTCATCCTTTGATCCGGTGAGAAGAGAAGTTGCAAGAATTGCTTTGGAAAAGCTTATTGTTGACGGAAGAATTCATCCGGCACGCATTGAGGAAACGGTTGAAAAGGCTCAAAAAGAAGTTGATAACATGATTCGTGAAGAGGGTGAGTCAGCGGCTTTAGAGGTCGGGGTTCATGGAATTCATCCGGAATTGCTGCGTTTGTTAGGACGTATGAAATTCCGATTCAGCTATGGACAAAATGCATTAAAGCATTCAATCGAAGTAGCGCAGTTGTCCGGTTTGTTGGCCGGAGAAATAGGCTTGGACGTGCGTATGGCAAAGCGTGCTGGCCTGTTACATGACATAGGAAAATCCATTGATCATGAATATGAAGGTTCTCATGTGCAGATAGGTGCAGATTTATGTCGTAAGTATAAAGAATCTCCTACAGTGATCAATGCTGTAGAAGCTCATCATGGAGATGTGGAAGCTACATCACTGATAGCTTGTATAGTACAGGCTGCAGATGCAATTTCAGCTGCAAGACCTGGCGCAAGAAGAGAAACATTAGAAACCTATACCAACAGATTGACACAATTAGAAGAAATTACAAATTCCTTTAAGGGTGTCGAAAAATCTTTTGCAGTTCAGGCAGGTCGAGAGGTACGTATCATGGTGGTTCCTGAGCAGATCAGTGACTCCGATATGGTACTTATGGCCAGAGAAATTTCAAAGCGTATTGAAGACGAAATGGAATATCCGGGTCAGATAAAGATAAGTGTAATTCGTGAAAGCCGTGTAACTGATTATGCAAAATAATTAAATACATGAAAAAGAAGGGACTGTCACAGCGAAAAGTTGTGATGGTCCTTTTTGTTGTTTGAAAAAATGCAATTTCATGATACTATTAAAATAAAAGGGCAGGAAAAGAAACATGGATATGCTGGACGCTTTATATTGCAGAAAGAAAGTAGAAAAATATTCTCAGGATGCTTTGTCGAGTATTACTTTAGGACTGATAAGGGGATACTTTTCAAAAGTGGCAAAAAACTGCAATGGTCTGAAGCTAGACATGGAAATAGTGGAAAACCTGCAGGAGAAGATATTTCGAAATGGTTTGTTTTCAAAAAGTGCCCCCTATTATATGGTGATATATGCAGAAAAAGCCGTTCGAGATCATATTTATGTAGGGTTTGTTATGCAGAAAATGGCTCTTTTTCTGTGCACGCTGGGTCTTGGAAGTTGCTATCTGCCAGAATGTAAAGTGCCGGAAAAACTTCGGGAAAAAAATTCTATGAAAGCGTATGTAATCATGGAATTTGGAAGAAGTCAGGGAAGCTATATGCATAGAAAAAGAGAAGCAAATCGGATGTCTGTGGTACAGCTTGGAATATATCAGGAGACGCCAAGAGAGTGGATCAACAGACTTTTGGATGCGGCCAGATTTGCACCTTCCTATAAGAATGAACAGCCATGGCGCTTTCTGATTAAAAAAAGCGAATTTCACATATATACAAAGTTTCGAAAAGCAGAAAATATGAAAAAAAGTCATGAAATTGATTTTGGAGCTTTGCTTGCAAATATTTATACAGCCGCTGAGGAGCTGTGGCTGCAGCTGGAATTTTTGAAGCAGGACAATGTAAGCTGTAAAAATTTCTTTGAGGATCAATACTTTGTCAGTGTGATTTTGAAAAATAAAGAAGAAATATATTAATTTGCTTGACAAGTGCGGCAAACTGTAATATGATATCAAACGTATTTTGGCGATGCGCGAGTGGCTCAGGGGTGGAGTACAACCTTGCCAAGGTTGGGGTCGCGGGTTCGAATCCCGTCTCGCGCTTATAGGGAGAGCTTTTAGCTCTCCTTTTTTCATACCAAAGTATGCAAGAAAAGCTGCCAGTGGCAGGTTTTCTGTATATAATCAGGAAAGGGCAAAAACCTTGCAATTGAAAGTGGCATGAATTATACTAGGCTTGTTGTTTCTGCACAGAACCATAAAGAGGAGACTAAATGAGCAGAAAAAAAGAATGGACAAAAATAATATCTGCTTTTATACTTGCTGCAGGATTGATTACACTGAGCGGATGCGCAGGAGTTGATAAGGACAACAAAACACTTGTCGAATTGAAGTCAGACGGACAGATAAAACAGACGATTGTGGACGATGCAGAGGAAGATGTTACCGGAGAAGAGCTGGAAAATTATGTAAATGAGAATATAAATGCTTTTGAAGGAACAGGAGAATCCATTTCGGTAGAAAGCTGCAGAGTACGCAGTGGAAAAGTAAATATCAGTCTGAATTACAGTTCTGCAAATGCATATGCAGCATTTAATAATGTGAGTTGCTTTAACGGTACGGTAAAGGAAGCATATGAAGCGGGATATAATTTTGATCGAAACTTTTATGCTTTAAATGGTGTGAAAATTCCTTATTTTACACTCCTTTCCCTTTGCACAGACTGCAAGATTCTGATTCTGGAGGAACCGGTAGAAGTGACACTTCCGGGAGAACTATATATTGTCAGTGACGGTGTAACGGTAGAAGATGATGGAAGCATTGTAATCGATGAAAATCCAGACTCTGATATTCCGCAGGAGTATCAGACTACGACGCAGGAAGCGGTTTATTTGATTTATAAAGTAAAGAACAGCTGAGGCTGAAAAATACAAATAGATGAAGCTATGAAGGAGAAAAACATGGAAAAAACAATGGAAAAAATTGTTGCTCTTGCTAAATCAAGAGGGTTTGTATACCCGGGATCAGAGATTTACGGAGGACTTGCAAATACTTGGGATTACGGTCCAATCGGAGTAGAACTGAAAAACAATGTAAAAAAAGCCTGGTGGAAAAAATTTGTAACAGAGAACAAATACAATGTAGGTGTTGATTGTGCGATCCTTATGAATCCACAGACATGGGTGGCTTCCGGACATCTGGGCGGATTTTCAGATCCTCTTATGGATTGCCGCGAATGCCATGAAAGATTCAGAGCAGACAAGCTGATTGAAGATTTCTGCACAGAAAAGGGCATGGAAGTTCCGGGAGGCAGCGTAGACGGCTGGAGTCAGGAACAGATGAAAAACTTTATTGATGACAATGGAATCGATTGCCCAACTTGCGGAAAGCATAACTTTACAGAAATCCGCCAGTTCAACCTGATGTTTAAAACCTTCCAGGGCGTAACAGAAGATGCAAAAAATACAGTTTATTTAAGACCGGAAACAGCGCAGGGAATCTTTGTAAACTTTAAAAATGTACAGAGAACCTCAAGAAAGAAAATACCTTTTGGTATTGCACAGATTGGTAAGTCTTTCCGTAATGAGATCACACCGGGTAACTTCACCTTCCGTACCAGAGAATTCGAGCAGATGGAACTGGAGTTCTTCTGTGAGCCAGATACAGACTTGGAGTGGTTTGCTTATTGGAGACAGTATTGCATCGATTTCCTTCAGACTCTTGGTATAAAGAAAGAAGAAATGAGAACAAGAGATCATTCTCCGGAAGAGTTGTCCTTCTACAGCAAGGCAACCACAGATCTTGAATTCCTGTTCCCGTTTGGATGGGGCGAACTCTGGGGCATTGCAGACAGAACAAATTACGACCTTACACAGCATCAGAATGTATCTGGTGAAGATCTGAGCTACTTTGATGACAGCAAGAACGAAAAATACATACCTTATGTTATTGAGCCGTCCCTTGGTGCAGACCGAGTTGTTCTGGCATTCCTTTGCAGTGCTTACGATGAGGAAGTTTTGGACGCTGAGAGAAATGACGTTCGTACGGTTCTTCATTTCCATCCGGCTCTTGCACCTGTTAAGATTGCAGTTCTGCCGCTTTCGAAGAAATTAAATGAGGGAGCAGAGAAGGTATTTGATTCTCTTTCAAAGAAATATAACTGCGAGTTTGACGATAGAGGAAACATTGGAAAGCGTTACCGCAGACAGGATGAGATTGGTACACCATTCTGTATTACCTATGACTTTGACTCTGAAAATGATGGTGCAGTAACAATCCGAGACAGAGATTCGATGGAGCAGGTAAGAATTCCGATTGAAGAATTGGATCAGTATTTTGCAGATAAATTTGAATTTTAAACCGATAGACCGGATTCCGTTTGGAATCCGGTTTTTAGCTTATACATATGAAATGTGAAATAAGAAATCCATACGCATTTATGATAGAATGGAACATGTTTCTTGACTTTAATCATGTGGTTGTTATATTATACTAGCGGTAAATTGAATACTTTTGGTAAGGTATAAAATTGAGAAAGAGGTAAGAATAATGGCAAAAGTTGATTTAAGCCAGTATGGCATCACAGGAACAACCGAGATCGTTTACAATCCTTCCTATGAACTGCTTTTCGAAGAAGAGACAAAAGCAGAGCTTGAGGGATTCGACAAGGGACAGAACACTGAGCTCAATGCAGTTAATGTTATGACAGGTGTTTATACCGGACGTTCTCCTAAAGATAAATACATTGTTATGGATGAGAACTCCAAAGACACTGTATGGTGGACATCAGATGAGTACAAAAACGACAACCATCCGATGACACAGGAAACCTGGACTGCAGTAAAGGACATTGCAAAAAAAGAGCTTTGCAATAAGAGACTTTTCGTAGTAGATGCTTTCTGCGGTGCAAACAAGGACACTCGTATGGCAATCCGTTTTATCGTTGAGGTTGCTTGGCAGGCTCATTTCGTAAAGAACATGTTCATTGTTCCGACCGAAGAAGAGCTGGCTGATTTTACACCAGATTTCATCGTTTACAATGCTTCCAAGGCTAAAGTAGAGAATTACGCAGAGCTTGGTCTGAATTCTGAGACATGCGTAGCATTCAACATCACAAGCCGTGAGCAGGTAATCATCAATACATGGTATGGCGGCGAGATGAAAAAAGGTATGTTCTCTATGATGAACTACTACTTACCGTTAAAGGGAATCGCTTCCATGCATTGCTCTGCAAATACAGATATGGAAGGAAAGAACACAGCAATCTTCTTTGGACTTTCCGGAACAGGTAAGACAACACTTTCTACAGATCCAAAACGTCTCCTGATCGGTGATGACGAGCATGGCTGGGATGACAACGGAGTCTTCAACTTTGAGGGCGGATGCTATGCTAAGGTTATTAACCTGGACAAGGATTCTGAGCCAGACATCTACAATGCAATCAAGAGAAATGCTCTTCTTGAGAACGTTACTGTTGATGCAGAAGGAAAGATCGATTTCGCTGATAAGAGCGTAACAGAGAATACTCGTGTTTCCTACCCGATCGATCATATTGAGAAAATTGCTTCTACTGTAAATAAAGTATCTTCCGGCCCTGCAGCTAAGAATGTTATTTTCCTTTCTGCAGATGCTTTCGGAGTACTTCCTCCAGTATCCGTTCTTACACCAGAGCAGACAAAATACTACTTCCTTTCCGGATTTACAGCTAAGCTTGCCGGAACAGAGCGTGGAATTACAGAGCCTACACCTACTTTCTCAGCATGCTTCGGACAGGCTTTCTTAGAGCTTCATCCTACAAAATATGCTGAAGAGCTTGTTAAGAAAATGGAAGTAAGCGGAGCAAAAGCATATCTGGTAAATACCGGATGGAACGGAACCGGAAAACGTATCTCCATTAAAGATACACGTGGTATCATCGATGCAATCCTGAACGGAGACATCATTGATGCACCGAAGAAGAAAATTCCTTACTTTGATTTTGAAGTTCCTACAGAACTTCCGGGAGTTGATCCTGCAATTCTGGATCCTCGCGATACTTATGCAGATGCTTCTGAGTGGGAAGCAAAAGCAAAAGATCTTGCTGGAAGATTCATCAAGAACTTTGCAAAATACGAGGGAAATGAAGCTGGTAAAGCACTGGTTGCAGCTGGCCCGCAGTTATAATAAAACAAAAAGCAAGACCGTCTCGAAAGAGGCGGTCTTTTTGACGTTCGATATAGTTTGTAAGTCATTCTATATGATAGCGCTGACATTTCTTTACCAGGGTAGAATGGTCAATTCCAAGGGCTGCAGCAGCTTTTCGCTTGGTTTGAAATTTATCAAGCGCTTTCTCAATAATTCGTTTTTCAAAGGCAATGGTAGAAGCTTTCAAATCAAATTCGTTTTCGGATTGATCGGGCTGCAAGGTGTCCTGAATTCCAAGTACCATAGAAATTGTATTTCTTCCTATTATATTATTTTGGTTAATAACAATCAGACGTTCTGTTACATTTTCAAGCTCTCTTATATTTCCCGGCCAGTTGTATTTTTCCAAAAGCTGAAGTGCATCGTTTGAAATCTCGATATTTTTATTGTATTTTTTGGAATATTTTTCAAAGAAATGCTGGAAAAGAATCTTAATATCGGATTTTCGTTCACGCAGGGGTACAAGCTGGATGGGAACAACATTCAGGCGATAGTAGAGGTCTTCGCGGAAGGTGTGTTCTTTGATGCATTCCAGAAGATCACGGTTGGTGGCAGCGATAATACGTACATTTACGGGGATCGGTTTGTGACCGCCAATTTTACGAATTTCGTGATTTTGCAGAACACGCAGGAGCTTGGTCTGCATTTGAATGGACATTTCTCCGATTTCATCCAGCATAAGGGTTCCGCCGTTAGCTAATTCAAAAATTCCTGTTTTGCCGGATTTACTGGCTCCGGTAAAGGAACCTGGCTCATAGCCGAAAAGTTCAGATTCCATAAGAGTATCCGGAATGGCAGCGCAGTTTACCTTCAAAAAAGGCTTTCCAACCCGATTGCTTGCCTGGTAGATCTGATTTGTAATAACTTCCTTTCCGGTACCGCTTTCTCCTGTAATCAACACGGTAGCGTCTGTTGGAGCCACTGCGAGGGCAGTGGAAACGGCCTGATACATCTGGTCACTTTTGAAAATCACCTCGGACTGCTGAATCTGCTGTGCTTTTAAGTATGCATTTTCACTTTCTTTTTTTGACATTGCTGCTTTTAATTGCAAAAGCTGATCCTTTGCGGTTTCCAGCTGCTGGATGTCACGGTCACAGGCAACGGCATATTTTAATTCGTGGGTTTCATCAAAAAT
Source organism: bacterium (assembly GCA_963624695.1). GTDB lineage: Bacteria > Bacillota > Clostridia > Lachnospirales > Lachnospiraceae > Alectryocaccobium. The sequence continues at coordinate 31,874 of CAVFRH010000041.1, read as the reverse complement.
GGGAAATCCGCTGATGTGAACAGTCGTGTTTGTTTTTTTCATGACACCGATTACTTCAGCTCGTTTTTTTGTTTTTAGAATGGTTGGAACAACTCCGTTTGTATAAAGTCGCTTTTCTCGATTAATATGGTGAACATTTTCACCTACCACTTCATCTTTTGTAATACCACTGAGTTTGGTATAACACTCATTTACATAAATTGTAGTACCGTTCTTGTCTGCTACATAGATTGCATCCGGAAGCTTTTCGCAGATTTCTTCAAAATCAATGTAATCGTATACCAGGTTTTGCTCTAAATCGCTTTTTAAAGCATCTATTTTGTGGATAATTTCCTCTTGATCCTTTGTAAGGAAAGTCAATTTAAGCTTTTCCATTTCTGATTTCAAGTGAAGATAGCTTTGTTTAATGCGTGTATGTTGATTCATAGTATCCTCCTGACGGAAAAAAATCATTGAATTGGTGAAATTATACACCATGTGGTGAAAAAAGTCACTATTGCATGTTAAAAAATAGACATCTTTTATGAAAAATGCAAAGAATTGAACAAAAAAGCAAGGATAAATTATAGAAAGTATATAAAAATAAGATGAAAAAGATTGTAAAATGAATTTGGCACGAAACTTGCATTTTATAAGTCTGTAAGAATTACAAGAAAAAATTAATAAAAATTCATATTAATTTTAGAAACCGCAGTGCTTTGCGGTAAGGAGGAAAACAAAATGGCAAAAAAAACGATTATCACAGCAGCAGTAACAGGCGCATGGCCAAAAAAGGAGAACAACCCAAATGTTCCTATGACTCCATCTGAGATTGCTGACGATGTATATGCTTGCTGGAAAGCAGGTGCAGCAATTGCACATCTTCATATGAGAGATGACAACGGAAACGGAACAATGGATAAAGATAAATTTATCGAAACTGTAAATCTGATTCATGAAAGATATCCGGATTGCGATATTATCCTGAACTTAACGACTTCAGGAGATATTTATGCAACAGATGATACCCGGCTGGAGCATACTCAAATCCTGAAACCGGAAATGGCTTCTTATGACTGCGGCTCCATGAACTGGCTGCATTCCGGACTTTTCATCAACAGCCCTGCATTCCTTGAAAGATGTGGAAAGCTTTTCCAGGAACTGAACATCAAACCGGAGATCGAAGCATTTGATCCGGGCATGATCGCAAACGCAGCTTACTATCTGAAAAAAGGTGTGTTGAAGGCTCCACTTCATTTCCAGTTCTGCATGGGATGCGCAAATGGAATTCCGGGATCTGTAAAGAACCTTGTATTTATGAAAGAGACAATGGATCAGCTTTGCCCAGGATCAACCTGGTCAACCTTCGGCGTTGGACATTCTGCAATGGAAATCATGTATGCAGCTGTCGCAATGGGCGGAAATATCCGTGTTGGTATGGAAGACAATGTAATGTACTCCAAGGGCGTTTTAGCAGAAAGCAATGCACAGTTTGTTGAGAGAGCAGCTCGTGTAATCAGAGAGTTCGGCAACGAGGTTGCTACTCCGGATGAGGCACGTGAGATTCTTGGACTGAAAAAGTAATCAAGGGAATTCGCAGGAGGTGTGAAATGACCTGGGGACCCATGTTTATGTATTATCACTGTCCGAAGTGCGGCTTTAAATTTGAGTATGCCATTGATCTGATGACAGAATTCGGTGAAAAATTCGGTTACTGTCCGAAATGTCAGGTTATGGGAGTATACGAAAAGGACGGAGCAAGGCAGAAGGACGATGCAGAGTATTTTGAAGTAGAGTGAAAACTTTATTATAAGGTAAAAATAGGAGCAAACATGAAAGAAGTAAAGAGAATATTGATCTGTGGCGGCGGTATGATGGGAAGCGCCATTGCACAGGTTATGGCTGGATTAGATGATGTTACAATTACTGTATATGATAAATTTCCTGTAAATGTTGAAGCAAAGATTCGCAACAACATGAAGCTTCTGGTAGAAAAAGAAATTGTAAAACCGGAGGATGTAGATAAAGTTGTCAGCAAGATCAGCTTTACACAGGACATCGAAAGCGAAGGCGTAAAGAACGCAGATTTAGTAGTAGAGTGCGTTCTTGAAGATATGCAGATGAAACAGGACCTCTTTGCTCAGTTGGAGGGAATCGTTTCAGAGGACTGCATTTTCTGTACAAATACATCTGTTATGAGCCCAACAGAAATTTCCGCAAAATGCCAGCACAAGGAGAGACTGGTAGGAACGCATTTCTGGAATCCGGGCTTCCTGATTCCACTTGTAGAGGTAGTCAGAACAGAAGCAACGACAGACGAAGTTGCAGATACCGTTATGGATGTTCTTACAAGAGCAGGAAAGAAACCTGTTATGTGTAAGAAGGACGTTCCGGGATTTATCGCCAACAGAATGCAGCATGCATTATGGCGAGAGGCTATATCCATTGTGGAAAGAGGAATTGCAGATGCAAAAACAGTAGATGACGCCTGCAGATACAGCTTTGGTCTGAGACTTCCTTATTTACCACCGCTCATGAATTCAGATATGGTTGGTACACAGCTGACCTACAACATTCATGACTATGTGTTGGCTGATCTGGAGGACAGACACGGTGCATCACCGCTTTTGAAGCAGATGATCGAAGAGGGCAAGCTTGGTTTCAGAGCAGAAACCATAGATGGCAAGAAAGAGGGCTTCCGTACTTATACGGAAGAAGAGATTGCCGAGATCAACGGTGGATTAAATGAGTATCTGATCAAGATGCTGTACGGTAAATAAAAATTATCTCGGGGGGATTTCCGAGACTCGTTCAAAAGAAAGGAAAAAATATGGGCGAAAGAACGAAGGGAACGATTCTTTGGCAGATGAGCAAAAAATTCAACTTTGCTGCTGAAAAGATAATTCCGGATTCATTTGTTTTCTGCGTAATATTAACTCTTGTTGTTGCGGTTCTGTCATTGATTTGCTGCGGTGTCGCACCGGTAGATCTCTTAACTGCATGGTGGGACGGACTGAGCAGCCAGTTTACGCTGGCATTCCAGATGGGTCTCATGGTCGTAGTTTGTGCAACCTGTGCAAGAAGCCCACAGGTTTCAAGATTGCTTGATAAACTTGCTGGATTAGTACATACCCGTACAGCAGCTCTTATCCTGCTGATGGCATTTGGATACGTTTCATCCATGCTGAACTGGGCATTTTGTACCATCGTTACACCAATCCTGGCTATGCAGCTTGCGAAGCGCATCAAGGGCTTACATTTCCCGATGATGGTTGCTGGCGGATATTGCTGTATGATTCTTGGCCAGTGTCTTGGACCATCCGCTACTCTGTATTCTAACCTGGCTACTGAAGGCAGCAGCTATGCTGAAATCGTTGGTCAGACCATGACCGTTGCAGAAACCTGCTACAACCCGGTCAATGTTATTCTTTGGGTAATCCTTGCAATTTGCTTTGTTCTTCTGGTGCTCTTTACTCAGCCTGGAAAAGACGAGTTGGTTGAGCTTGGAAGCATTGCAACAGAAGCAGATGCTAAGCCGAAGGACTATCAGAGCCGTGAGAAAGCTACAACACCTGCAGAGAAAATGAACACCTGCAAACCGATTATGTGGGTTGTTGGTGCAGCAATCTTTGTTTATATTATTTATTCTATTGTTACAAAGGGATTTTTCGCAACATTGAATATGAACATGGTTATCTTCATGTTCGTTGGAATCAACTGCTTCCTGTTCCCGCAGCCGCATTCCTGGATGGAGGCGCACAAGGACAGCATGCATCTGGCAACAGACGTTATTCTTCAGTTCCCGTTCTATGGTGCAATCATGGGAATGATGTATGTTGACGGCGGCCTTGGCGGAGTAATCGTAAATGCAATCGTTTCTGTAGCAAATGCACAGACCATGCCGGTATTCTCCTTCCTGTCAGCATGTGTTGTTAACCTTTTCGTTCCTTCACAGGGCGGACAGTTTACGGTTCAGGGACCGCTTATTGTACAGGCGGCACAGGCTATTCCGGGAACCAACCTGGTTAACTGTCTGAATGCATTCGTATACGGCGATGAATGTACAAACCTTCTTCAGCCACTGTATGTAATACCTGCACTTTCCGTAGTAGGTATGAAGCTGAAGGATGTATGGGGATTCATGGCATTCATGTGCGTATTCTGGATCGTCATAGTATGTCTTGGACTTTACTTCATCCCTATGTTCGTTTAATTACGAATTGAAGTAAGTGGACTATAAACTGAGCATAACATAACCCTTATACTTAGTGAGGAGGCTCCTATTCATGTCAAAAGATGTGGATGGGGGCTTTTTCACGTTTAAATACGATAAAACAAAGCGATAAAAGAAGTAAAATATAGGAAAGATAGACAAAAGGAAAAAGAAAAATCATGTTATTAGACAAAAAATAAATTTGAAATTGAAAATAATGCACAAATGACTTTTCAAAAAACTGCATTTGTGTTATTCTTGCAAGAGAAACTTTGCTTTTTCCTGTCTAATTTCACAATTAATTTCAAAAAATGCCGGGCAAAGGGGCAAAAATAGTGGGGAAATAAGAGAAAAAGCAAGAAAAGGAAAGTTAATTTATTCGTAATAAAATTGCAATAATTTTATCCTTATGGTATTATTCTGAATGTTATGATCGTTGACTCGATACAAAATGATCCTTTTTTGAATCGGAGAATATCGAAAAAGACAGCTCAGAATAAGAGTTTCACGATTTGAAGAAGGAGAGAGTGATATGATATCCAATCAGATTTTACAAAGTACTATTGATGGAATAAAAAACATTTCACGGGTTGATCTCAGTATTCTGGATACAGAAGGTAAGGTACTGGTTTCCACAATGACCAATCCGGATGCCTATGATCCGAAGGAAGCAATTGCTTTTTCACAGTCACAGGCAGATACATCGGCAATCGGAGAATGCCAGTATTTTAAGATCTTTGAAGAAAGACAGTTGGAGTATGTTCTTCTGATAAAGGGATCCGGTCTGGATGACTTTTTAGTTGGAAGAATGGCTGTATTTCAGATACAGGGGCTGATTATTGCCTACAAAGAGCGATTCGACAAAGACAATTTCATCAAGAACCTTTTATTGGACAATCTGCTCTTAGTGGATATCTACAATCGTGCAAAGAGACTTCATTTGGACATTGAGAAAAATCGTGTCGTATTTATTCTGGAAAACAGTCCGGACAGAGATCAGGCTACGATTGAAAATATTCGTATGCTTTTCGGCGCAAAGAGCTCGGATTTTGTAACAACGGTAGATGAGTCCAGCATTATTATTGTAAAAGAACTGGCAGATGGAGAAGACTACAGCTATTGTGAGCAGATTGCAAGATCCATTATGGATGTGGTTGGCCAGGATGGCGAAAATAAGACATTGATCGCTTATGGAACAATTGTAAAGGAATTAAAGGATGTTTCCAAATCCTACAAGGAAGCTCAGATGGCTTTGGACATCGGAAAGATTTTCTTCCCGGACAGAGACATTGTAGCCTACAGTCTCCTTGGAATCGGCAGACTGATCTATCAGCTTCCAATTCCGCTTTGCAAAATGTTTATTAAGGAAATCTTTTCCAATAAAACACCGGATGATTTTGACGAAGAAACAATTATAACAATCAACAAATTTTTTGAAAACAATCTTAATGTATCAGAAACATCAAGACAGCTCTTTATTCATAGAAACACATTGGTATATCGTTTGGATAAGCTTCAGAAGAGTACCGGCCTGGATCTGAGAGTTTTTGAAGATGCCATTACGTTTAAGATTGCATTGATGGTTGTTCGTTATATGAAGCATATGGAAACACTTGATTATTGATCGAGTGTCGGCTTTTGACGAAACCAAAGAAAAAAAGTCAGGAGGAAACGCATGATAACTTTAGATAGTGTTAGTAAAAGTTATGACAAAGGGCACCCTGCTCTGGATAACATATCACTGCACATCGATAAGGGAGAGTTCGTTTTCGTGGTGGGAGCCAGCGGCTCCGGAAAATCCACATTTATTAAGCTGTTATTAAAAGAACTTGATGCGACAAAGGGAAGCATAGAGGTAAACGGCCAGAAATTGGACAAGCTTCCACGTCGAAAAATCCCGTTTTATCGCAGAGGATTGGGAGTTGTCTTCCAGGATTTCCGTCTTCTGAAAGACAGAAATGTTTATGAAAATGTTGCATTTGCACAGCGTGTAATTGAAAAGCCTACCAGACAGCTGAAGAAAAATGTACCGGAGGTTTTGACACTCGTCGGACTTGCGGACAAATACAAATCTCTTCCAAGGGAACTTTCCGGAGGAGAGCAGCAGAGAGTGGCTTTGGCCAGAGCGCTTGTAAATCGTCCGGACATTCTTTTGGCCGATGAGCCAACCGGAAACCTGGATCCGAAGAACTCCATAGAAATCATGAAGCTTTTGGAGGAAATAAATATGAGAGGAACTACAGTTGTTGTAGTTACCCATAACAGAGAGATAGTGAATGCTATGAAAAAGCGTGTTGTACGTCTCCGGAAAGGCGTCATAATCAGTGACGAAAAAGAAGGTACTTACGTTGAGGATTAGTACACTTGGATATAGTGCAAAGCAGGGCATTAAAAATATCGGTCGAAACAAAATGTTCTCCATTGCTTCAGTCGCAACAATGGCAGCCTGCATCTTTATGTTTGGACTCTTTTTCTCAATCCTTATGAACTTTAACTACATTTTAAAGAATGTAGAGACAAATGTAGGAATAACAGTATTCTTTGATGAGGGACTTGATCAGGCATCCATAGATATGATCGGTCAGGAAATACGCAATCAGGCGGATGTTGTTAAAGAGTGCAACTACGTATCTGCAGATGAGGCATGGGAGTCTTTCTCTCAGCGCTACTTCGAAGGAAATGAAGCAGCTGCAGAGGGATTCAAAAACAATCAGGACAACCCGCTTGCAAACTCTGCACATTATGAGGTATATGCCTACGAAATAGAAGATCAGGATCAGCTGGTAGAATATATACAGTCTCTGGATGGGGTAAGAAAGGTAGAACAATCTCAGCAGGCATCTTCAACACTGACGACGGTTAACCGACTGATCACAACAATTTCAGTGATTATTATTGCAATTTTGCTGGCAGTTTCTATATTCCTGATCAGTAATACGGTATCAATGGGTATTACAATAAGAAAAGAAGAAATAGCCATCATGAAGTATATCGGTGCAACGAATACCTTTGTTCGGCTGCCCTTCCTTTTAGAGGGTGTACTTCTTGGACTTATGGGTGCGATTATTCCACTGTTGATTCTGTACTTCCTGTATCAGCAGGCTGTAAGCTATATTTTGGAGCGCTTCAGCGTTCTTCAGGATTTCATGAATGGCTTACTTCCGGTGAATAACGTATTTGTGTTCCTTTTGCCAATCGGAATTATACTTGGTATGGGAATCGGTTTAATTGGTAGTGCGGTTACAATTCGAAAACATTTAAAGGTTTGATTTTTGGGCTGCTGCGTTTCGCAGCAGCCTTTTTCTTTTTGAAAATGGAGAGTGTATGGAAGAAGACAGAAAAGAGCTTGAATATCCGAAAGAAGAGAAACAAACAGAAAGATTAAAAGAAGGAAAAAGAAAAAAGAAGAGGGAAAAAAGTACCATCAGGGGTTTCTTATATGGAATTATTTTTATGGCGGCTCTCTTTGCAGCATTTCTTTTTATCCCGATCAGTCCGAAGGTATCAAATGTCAGCAGCCTTCTTACTTATAAGAAGCTATTTCAGGCAAAGCAGATTATTGACCAGCATTTCATTGGTGATGTGGATGAACAGACGCTGACGGATTATGTTTTTGTCGGCTTAATGGCCGGTTTGCAAGACAAGTATGCAGCTTATTATACCAAAGAAGAGTACGATAATTTGCTGAAATCTCAAAACGGGTATTATACAGGCATAGGTGTCAGCATTGCGAACAGAACTGAGGACGGAGCACTGATCGTTATGAGCGTAACCTCAGACGGACCTGCAGAAAAGGCAGGAATCAAAGCCGAAGATGTGATTTTGTCAATAAATGGGGAAGATGCATCAGAGATGACCAGCACCCAGGCAACAGAAATTGTCCAAAGTGCAGAAGGAGAAATAACTTTAAAAATCCGACGGGAATCTAGCGGAGAGGAATTCGAAGTTTCTATGGAAAAAGAAAATTTGGAAACAGAGAGTGTCACAGGAGAAATCCTCGAAAATTCCATTGGCTGTATAAAAATTTCCTCTTTTACTGCAGTGACAGCGAAACAATTCAAAAACATCTATACAGATATGCAGGAGAAGGGAATCGAAAGTCTGATCGTGGACTTAAGAGATAACCCCGGAGGGCTTGTTTCGGGAGTCTGCGATACAATGGAAGAAATACTTCCGAAAGGCATCATGGTTTATACCGTTGATAAATATGGAAATCGCACCGATAGAAGCTGTAGTGGAGAAAATGAGATTGAAATTCCCATGGCAGTTCTGATCAATGGAAATACGGCAAGCGCTGCAGAAATTTTTTCAGGAGCGGTTCAGGACTATGAAGTGGGTACGATAGTTGGAATGCAAAGCTATGGAAAGGGAATCGTGCAGGATGTTTACAGACTGTCTGACGGAAGTGTGATTAAGCTGACGGTGTCCCATTACTATACGCCGAACGGAAATGATATCCATGAGCAGGGAATCACTCCGGATGAAGTTGTGGAAGACGATGAATCAACAGATACAGACGAACAGTTGGAAAAAGCAATCTCTATTTTGAAAGAGAAGTAAACAGAAAACGAGCATGGGCGGCCGGAAGAACCGGCCGCTTTACAGATATTCTTTGCATTTAAGCATTTGATCACGCAACTGTGCGGCAAGCTCAAAGTTCAGTTCTGCAGCTGCCTTTCGCATCTGCTTTTCTAATTTGCGGATCAGTTTTTCCAATTCTTTTTTGCTCATGGATTCGGGATCTTTTTCCAGCTTGGAAGAACTCTCCGCCACCTCGCGGCTGATTGCAATCAGATCGCGAACAGCCTTTTTGATCGTAGTTGGAGTAATGCCGTGTTCTTTATTATAAGCCTCCTGAAGTGCTCTTCTTCGGGAGGTTTCTTTTATGGCACGCTGCATGGAATCGGTCATGATATCTGCATACATGATCACATGTCCTTCACTGTTTCTTGCGGCTCTTCCGACTGTCTGAATCAAGGAAGTCTCCGAACGAAGAAAGCCTTCTTTATCGGCATCCAGAATGGCTACTAGGGTGATTTCCGGAATATCCAGACCTTCTCGTAAAAGATTTATTCCAACCAGTATGTCAAATTTATCCAGACGAAGGTCCCGAATGATGCGGGTTCGCTCTAAGGCATCAATATCGGAGTGAAGATATTCCACCTTCAAACCGGCTTCCTTCATATATGTAGTTAAATCCTCAGCCATTCGCTTGGTAAGGGTTGTAATAAGAACCTTGTGTCTGTCCTTTACCTCTTTTTTGCATTCGGAAATCAAATCGTCAATCTGTCCTTCGATGGGCCTGACATCAATTTTGGGATCCAAAAGTCCGGTTGGACGAATGACCTGCTCTGCTAAAAGTAGGGAATGTTCTTCTTCGTATTTACCTGGGGTGGCGGAAACAAAGAGAAGCTGATCAATGTGATCTTCAAACTCCTGGAAGTTTAAAGGTCTGTTGTCTAAGGCAGATGGCAGACGAAAACCGTAATCCACCAAGGTGGTTTTTCTGGAACGATCCCCGGAATACATGGCTCCAATCTGGGGAACGGTCATATGAGATTCATCTATAATAATAAGGAAATCCTCCGGAAAGAAGTCTATGAGCGTATAAGGAGGCTGCCCTGGTTTTAATCCGGAAAGGTGACGGGAATAGTTTTCGATACCGGAACAGACACCGGTTTCTCTGAGCATTTCGATATCAAAATTGGTACGTTCTTCAATCCGCTGAGCCTCTAAAAGCTTCCCTTCGCTTTTAAAGAATTTTACCCTTTCTTCCAGCTCTTTTTCGATGTCTAATGTGGCTCTTTTAATGGTTTCCATCGGAACGACATAGTGAGAGGCAGGAGCAATTGCCACATAGTTTAATTCACTAAGGATTGTACCGGTTAAGGGATCAAGCGTAGTGATTCGGTCAATTTCATCACCGAAAAATTCGATGCGTACCGCCTGATCGGATTTTTCAGCAGGCATTACATCTAAAGTATCACCATGAACCCGAAAGCTGCCGCGTTTAAAGTCGATTTCGTTTCGTTCGTAGTGCATGTCAATCAGAGCATGAATCACATCATCTCTATCTTTTTCCATACCTGGACGAAGAGAAAGAATCATTTTTTCATAATCAGTTGGGCTTCCGAGACCATAAATGCAGGAAACACTTGAGACAACGATGACATCCTTTCGTTCCAGAAGGGATGAGGTGGCGGAAAGCCGGAGCTTGTCGATTTCATCGTTGACAGAGGAGTCTTTTGCAATATAGGTATCAGAAGAAGGAACATAAGCTTCCGGCTGGTAATAGTCATAGTAGGAAACGAAATATTCCACAGCATTATTCGGAAAGAATTCTTTGAATTCACCGTAAAGCTGGGCGGCCAGGGTTTTATTGTGGGCAATAATTAAAGTAGGCTTGTTTAAAGCCTGAATTACGTTTGCCATGGTAAAGGTTTTTCCGGAACCGGTTACACCAAGCAGGGTTTCGAACTGATTTCCGCTGCGAAAGCCCTTTACTAAGGCATCGATTGCCTGGGGCTGGTCACCGGTTGGTTTATAATCAGATACTAATTCAAAATGATCCATATCAGTTGCCTCGTCAGATTTTATAAAGTCTTTTTCGAAAAAACAGTATAACAAAAATAAAAATCACAGTAAAGACAGCTTGACATTTGAAATTTCTAAGATTATAATTTGGCTTGTGCAATTTTGTGTGCACAGTTTTTTGCTGTGTAAAATCCACAGTAAATATCAAAAAAATATGTGCAGCCGTACTAAAAATCAGGAGGTAAAAGGAATGCCAACATTTAACCAGTTAGTGCGTAAAGGCCGTCAGACTTCTGCAAAGAAATCTACTGCTCCGGCTTTGCAGAAAAGCTTCAACTCTCTGAAGAAGAAATCTGTAGATATGTCTTCACCTCAGAAGAGAGGCGTTTGTACAGCTGTTAAGACAGCTACACCTAAGAAGCCTAACTCAGCTCTTAGAAAAATCGCCAGAGTTCGTCTTTCTAACGGAATCGAAGTAACAAGCTATATCCCAGGTGAGGGACACAACCTTCAGGAGCACAGCGTTGTTTTGATCCGTGGAGGAAGAGTAAAGGACCTTCCTGGTACCCGTTACCACATCATCCGTGGTACTCTGGATACTGCAGGAGTAGCAAACCGTAAGCAGGCTCGTTCCAAATACGGTGCAAAGAAACCTAAAAAATAATAAGTAATAAATAATAACTTAGATTAGACAATTGTTTGTATCACGAGGTTATGGTTTGAAATCGGACATTCCGAGCCCGAAAAACGGCTGCCTGGGCATAAATGGAAATACCGGCGCTACACATGCGGATACCATAATGTGAGTACCTAAGATCTGATCGCAATATGATTAAGGAGGGAAGAAACGTGCCACGTAAAGGACATACTCAGAAAAGAGATGTTTTAGCAGATCCCGTTTACAACAACAAAGTCGTTACTAAGCTTATCAACAACATCATGTTAGATGGTAAGAAAGGTATCGCTCAGAAGATTGTTTATGGAGCATTCGCTAAAATCGAAGAGAAAGCTGGAAAGCCAGCAATCGAAGTTTTTGAAGAAGCAATGAACAATATTATGCCGGTTCTTGAAGTAAAAGCAAGACGTATCGGTGGTGCTACATATCAGGTACCGATCGAGGTTCGCCCTGACAGACGTCAGGCACTTGGTCTTCGTTGGCTCACAATGTTCTCAAGAAAGAGAAGCGAGAAAACAATGGAAGACAGACTGGCAAATGAACTTTTAGATGCAATGAACAATACAGGTTCATCCGTTAAGAGAAAAGAAGACATGCACAAGATGGCCGAGGCAAACAAGGCATTTGCGCATTACAGATTTTAAGGAGGTACACCGTTGGCTGGAAGAGAATATTCTTTGGAACGTACTAGAAACATCGGTATCATGGCACATATTGATGCTGGTAAAACAACTCTTACCGAGCGTATTCTGTACTACACCGGTGTAAATTACAAGATCGGTGATACTCACGAAGGCACAGCTACCATGGACTGGATGGAGCAGGAGCAGGAAAGAGGTATCACGATCACATCAGCGGCTACTACATGCCACTGGACACTGCATGAGGGAACAGCACCGAAGAAGGGTGCTCAGGAACATCGTATCAACATTATTGATACACCAGGACACGTAGACTTTACCGTAGAGGTTGAGCGTTCTCTTCGTGTACTGGATGGCGCTGTTGGTGTGTTCTGTGCAAAGGGTGGTGTTGAGCCGCAGTCAGAGAACGTATGGCGTCAGGCTGACACCTACAATGTACCTCGAATGGCATTCATCAACAAGATGGATATCCTGGGTGCAAACTTCTATGGTGCAGTTGATCAGATCAAGACAAGACTTGGAAAGAATGCGATTGTTCTTCAGCTCCCAATCGGTAAAGAAGACACATTCAAGGGAATTATTGACCTGTTCGAGATGAAAGCATACATCTACAATGATGACAAGGGTGAAGATATTTCTATCGAAGATATCCCGGAAGACATGGCAGATGATGCAGAATTATATCATTCAGAGCTGATTGAAAAAATCTGCGAGTTGGATGATGAACTTATGATGAGATATCTGGAAGATGATATTCCATCTATAGATGAGATGAAGGCAGTTCTGAGAAAAGCTACCTGTGAATGTACAGCTGTTCCGGTTTGCTGTGGATCTGCATACAGAAACAAGGGTGTACAGAAACTTCTGGATGCTATACTTGAGTACATGCCTTCACCAGTAGACATCCCGCCAATCCAGGGTGTTGACCCAGACGGAAACGATACAGTTCGTCATTCTTCAGATGAAGAGCCGTTCTCAGCTCTGGTATTTAAGATTATGACAGATCCTTTCGTAGGAAAACTGGCATACTTCAGAGTTTATTCCGGAACCTTAAATTCAGGATCTTATGTTCTGAATGCTACAAAGGGCAAAAAAGAGCGTGTAGGCCGTATCCTTCAGATGCATGCAAACAAGCGTATGGAGTTGGATAAGGTTTACTCTGGTGATATTGCAGCAGCAATCGGTTTCAAGTTCTCAACTACAGGTGATACCATCTGTGACGAGCAGAACCCGGTTATCCTTGAGTCTATGGAATTCCCAGAGCCGGTTATCGAGCTGGCTATTGAGCCTAAGACAAAAGCAGGACAGGGCAAACTTGGTGAGGCACTTGCAAAGCTTGCTGAAGAAGATCCTACTTTCCGTGCTCATACAGATCAGGAAACAGGACAGACCATTATTGCAGGAATGGGTGAGCTTCACCTTGACATTATCGTAGATAGACTTCTTCGTGAGTTCCACGTTGAGGCAAATGTAGGTGCACCTCAGGTTGCTTATAAAGAGACCATTACAAAACCGGCTGATGTTGACAGCAAGTATGCTAAGCAGTCTGGTGGACGTGGTCAGTACGGACATTGTAAAGTTAAATTCGAGCCAATGGATGCAAACGCAGAAGAGACTTATAAGTTTGAGTCAACTGTTGTCGGCGGTGCTATTCCGAAGGAATACATCCCAGCTGTTGGTGAGGGTATTGAGGAAGCAATGAAGTCCGGTATCCTTGGTGGATTCCCAGTAGTTGGCGTTTACGCTAACGTATACGACGGATCTTATCATGAGGTCGACTCTTCAGAAATGGCATTCCATATTGCAGGATCTCTTGCTTTCAAGGAAGCTATGCAGAAGGCAGCACCTGTACTTCTTGAGCCTATCATGAAGGTTGAAGTTTCTACTCCAGAAGATTACATGGGAGATGTTATCGGTGATATCAACTCCAGACGTGGTCGTATCGAGGGTATGGAAGATATCGGTGCCGGCAAGATGATAAGAGGATATGTTCCGCTTTCTGAGATGTTCGGTTATGCAACAGATCTGAGATCCAGAACACAGGGTCGTGGTAACTACTCCATGTTCTTCGAGAAATACGAGCCAGTTCCGAAGTCTGTACAGGAAAAAGTTCTGAAAGACAGGTAATAAATTTGCTTGCATAAGCTGAAAAAATACAATATAATTTACATTAAGTTTCGTACAAAAACAAAAACCAAGAAAAAACATATAATTCTTAAGGAGGATTATTAGAAATGGCAAAAGAGCATTTTGACAGAACCAAAACACATTGTAACATTGGTACAATCGGACACGTTGACCACGGCAAAACAACTCTTACTGCTGCAATCACAAAAGTTCTTGCAGAGAGAGTTCCTGGAAACGCTAAAGTAGATTTTGAGAATATTGATAAAGCTCCGGAAGAGAGAGAGCGTGGTATCACAATTTCTACAGCTCACGTTGAGTACTCTACAGAGAAGAGACATTATGCACACGTTGACTGCCCAGGACATGCTGACTACGTTAAGAACATGATCACAGGTGCAGCTCAGATGGACGGTGCTATCCTTGTTGTAGCAGCTACTGATGGTGTTATGGCTCAGACAAAAGAGCACATCCTTCTTTCCCGTCAGGTAGGTGTTCCTTACATCGTTGTATTCCTTAACAAATGTGATATGGTTGATGATGATGAGCTTATCGAGCTGGTAGAGATGGAAGTTACCGAGCAGCTTGAGGAGTACGGATTCAATGATTCTCCTATCGTTAAAGGTTCTGCACTGAAAGCTCTGGAAGATCCGAGCAGCGAGTGGGGCGACAAGATCATGGAGCTCATGGCTACTGTTGATGATTATATTCCGGATCCAGAGCGTGATACAGATAAGCCATTCCTTATGCCTGTAGAGGACGTATTCACAATCACAGGTCGTGGTACTGTTGCAACTGGTAGAGTAGAGCGTGGAACACTTCACCTCAATGAGCCTGTTGAGATCGTTGGTATCAAAGAGGAAGTTAAGAACACAGTTGTAACTGGTATCGAGATGTTCCGTAAGCTTCTTGATGAGGCTCAGGCTGGTGATAACATTGGTGCTCTTCTTCGTGGTGTTAACAGAAACGAAATCGAAAGAGGACAGGTTCTTGCTAAACCAGGTACAGTTACCTGCCATACAAAGTTCACTGCTCAGGTTTACGTTCTGACAAAAGACGAGGGTGGCCGTCATACACCTTTCTTCAACAACTATCGTCCGCAGTTCTACTTCAGAACAACTGACGTTACAGGTGTTATCAGCCTTCCAGAAGGTACTGAGATGTGCATGCCTGGCGATAACGTTGAGATGACAATCGAGCTCATCCATCCGATCGCTATGGAGCAGGGTCTTACATTCGCTATCCGTGAGGGTGGACGTACTGTAGGTTCAGGCCGTGTTGCTACAATTATCGAGTAATTATTACAGATAATAGTTAAAACATATTTGTATTATAGGGATCCCAGACATTTGTCTGGGGTCCTTTTTTCGCTGAAAATGAACTCTTGTGAATAATTGTGATTCACAGGAGTTTTTTTAGCTGATATATATTATAAATGGGCATAATTACTTTTTCATGTTATAGCAAACAAGTTATTTTTTTAGATAAACAAGTGATATTTTGAAGTAATATTGAAAAGTATAAAAGACTCAATATAATAATAAATATAAAAGAACAGAATAAATAAGTTGAGAAGGGAGTGAAAATCAGGCAATATTGTACTGGAGAGTCACTTGTAAATTTATAGGGAAGCAGAAAGGAGGAAAGTCTTTGATTCAGACTGAAATTCATAAGTGCGTGAAAGTTTCAAGAATCAAATGATTAAATGGAATATGAAAAAATTTAGAATTTGTTTTGTTGCAGTAATGTGTTTCTTGATATTAAATGTAAATAGTGTATTAGCAGAACAATCGTTTTCTTGTTATCGTTGGGGCGGCCATAGGTACGCAGAACCGATCTATACCTGGAGTGCAGACAAAAAGACATGCACAGCAGAAAGAGAATGCGAGAATTGTTTCAACAAGGAGATAGAGACAACAAAGGCTCTAGCTGCCGTAGTACAGGAGAAAAGCTGTACACAGCCGGAATTAACGACATACACCGCAACATTTATGAATGATGCATTTGAAACACAAACAAAAGAAAATATAAAGACAGCAGAGCAGACCGGCCACAGCTACGGAAACCCGAGCTACACCTGGAGTGCAGACAATAAGACATGCACAGCAGAAAGAGAATGTAAGAATTGTTTTAACAAGGAAACTGAGACAACAGAAGCTTTAGCTGCCGTAGTACAGGAGAAAAGCTGCACACAGCCGGAATTAACGACATATACTGTCACATTTGAGAATAGCGCATTTGAAGCACAAATAAAAGAAAATGTAAAGACAGCAGAGCAGACCGGCCACAGCTACGGAAACCCGAGCTACACCTGGAGTGCAGACAATAAGACATGCACAGCAGAAAGAGAATGTAAGAATTGTTTTAACAAGGAAACTGAGACAACAGAGGCTCTTGCTACCGTAGTACAGGAGAAAAACTGTACACAGCCGGAATTAACAACATATACTGTCACATTTAAGAATGACGCATTTGAAGCACAAATAAAAGAAAATGTAAAGATAGCAGAGGCAGCCGGGCATAATTTGCAGAAGATTGCTGAAAAAGCATCTACAACTGAAAAGGAAGGCAATCACACATATTGGTACTGCGACAGCTGCAAAAAGTACTTCAGTGATGAGAAGGCAGAAAAGGAAATAAAACAAGAAGATACAGTAATTGCAAAACTCGCTCCTGCTAGCGATCAGGAAGAGAATGCAACTGTAACGAAGGATGAAAAGAAAGAATTAACTTCCACAACAAAGACTGTAGCTTCAACAGAAAAGATAACAAAGGCTGCAGCACAGACCGGAGATCAGTCGGAACTTCAGTTGGATGTGGTACTTTTGCTTGCTTCATTGGGTGTAGCTGCAGGCATTGCAATTAAGAGAAAATTTAGTTGAGGTTAGCGGCTATTTACGCTTAGGAACGTTTTGCAAGAGGATTGCTTTTACAGCAGTATATTTCTTTTCCGGGATGGGAAGCTTTTGATCATTTGTCATAGTCAGGGAAAAGCGTTCAATGGATTGCACATGGAGCGGATTTACAAGGTAGCTGGCATGGCTGCGAACAAATCCTTCTGAAATACGCCGATTAATGGAAGATAAACGTTCCGTACATTCAAATATCTGAGAAGTTGTGTATACATTTGTATGATTACCGATACTTTCCATATAAAGGACTTGTTCCGGGCTTGTGTAAAGAATGGATTTATTTGTACCGTTAAAGGAGAGCTTCGTGGAAGAATCCTGATAGAGGGTCATGTGTGCGTGAGTATCCAGGTAATGTACCGGATAGATGCTGTCTCTGTCATCATAATCAATGGGGTTTGAAATATGGCAGACTCTTATGCGGGCAAGCTCTTTCTTTACTTCCCAGGTGAAGGTGATACGCTGATAAACTCGATTAGTGCTTCCGTTTGGCCAGAAAGTGTCAACGACAAAAGTCAGAAGGACTTCGGTACAGTTTGCAGAAATATGTAATGGTGTGGCAGTCAGATCGTAGACCGCAAAATGCAGCGGATTGGATTCTTTTTGAAAGGATTCGATAAGGGCTTTTTTAGTGCGGAGAAGCTGCTTTTTTGCCGGACCAAGCCACAGAATATCATCATGACAATAGTCAAAGAAGGGCTGGATATCATTGTTGTAATAACTGGTTAATAGACTGACGGTAAGGTCTGTAATATCATGAATGGTCATAAGAAATCCTTTCTGCAATAGAAACAGCTTGTTTTCGAAGACGAACATATGATTTTATAAAAGTATATTTCAAAAGCAAAGCGCTTGCAAGGGAGTATGCTTTTCAAAGCATTGAACGGTAAGAATCCATTGTATTGCACAATTCACAGTTGAAATAATTGTCAAATAAGGCCATAATAGTAAGGACTTCGGAGTGATTCGGAAGTCCTTATTGTTTTATTTTATGCGAGGAAGAAAAAATGTTAGAACAATTATCGGTATATACAGAAAATAAAAAAGGTGCAGCCAGACAGATGCTTTCTATTTTGGCAGAGAAGGATATAAATGTACTGGGATTTTTAAGTACAGACAGTGGAGAATTCGGAGTAATTCGCATGCTTCTGTCTGATACTGACAAGGCATATGAAATGCTGACAGAAAATGGATATCTTTGCAGGAAAAATCAGGTGATCGGTATCGAACTTTCGGACAATCCGGGAGCAATGGAAAAGCTTTTGCTTGCATTTGAAGAAATGAATCTCAATGTAGACTATATATATATAGGATACAACCGGTCCAGCAGTTCCCCTATTATTTTGCTGCATACAGAGGAAATGGATATTGCATCTGCAGCATTAGAAAGCAAGGGATATGTAATTTGCTAAAAAGGAAGTGAAAAAATGAAATCTACTTTGAAAAGAACCTGGGCTGAGATCAATTTGGACGCCCTTTCTTACAATTACAAAAAAATAAGGAAACATATAGGCGAAAATGTAAAATTTCTTGGTGTTGTAAAGGCAGATGCATATGGACACGGAGCCGTAGTGATCGGAAAGAAACTTCAGGATCTGGGTGCAGATTATCTGGCGGTTAGTAGCATTGATGAGGCAATGGAGCTGCGTTTCAACGGAATTACCATGCCGATTTTAATTCTGGGACATACCCCGAGAGAACAGGTAGACAGGCTGATTTGCTTTAACATTACACAGGCCGTCAGCTGTGAGGCAAAGGCCTTGGAATATAGTGAAGAAGCTCAAAAATATGGTGGAACCTTAAAGGTACATATAAAGGTGGATACCGGAATGTCACGCCTTGGATACATTTGTGAAGGAGAGCATTTTACGCATGGCGTCGAGGGAATTGTGAGAGCATGTCAGCTTCCGGGACTCATGGTCGAGGGGATTTTTACACATTTTGCAGTAGCAGATGAGCCGGGAGAAGAAGCAAAGGAGTACACTAGAAAGCAATTTGACTTATTCTGCCGAGTGATTGAAGAGGCCGAAAAGGAAACCGGCATGAAATTTAAATTAAAGCATTGTGCAAATACCGGAGCAACTGCAATTTATCAAAATACTCATTTGGACATGGTTCGCCCGGGACTTCTTTTATATGGATATGGAGAATTTGCAAAGCTTCTTGGCTTAAAGTCGGTTATGACTTTAAAAACAATGGTAAATACCATCAAGGTTTATCCAAAGGGCACAAAGATCAGCTATGGAGGAACTTATACGACAGAGAAGCAGACCAGAGTCGGAGTTCTTCCCTATGGATATGCGGATGGATTCTTGCGTTGTCTTTCAAATCGCTACAGCATGATGACTCAGGAAGGAAGTGCACAGGTTCTCGGAAGAATATGCATGGATATGTGCATGATCGACCTGACAGATAAGCCTGGAGTTGATGTGGGAAGTGAAGTAGAAATATTCGGGGAGCATAATTCGGTAGAAAATATGGCAGAGATGGCCGGAACAATTCCTTATGAGCTTGTATGTGCGGTGAGCCGCAGGGTACATAGGATTTATATTGAGGAAGGTCAGGTTGCACACAAGGAGCTCCTGCTTAGAATGTAAACTACGGAAAAAACAGCTGCGTTATTTGGTCAAAAGAATAATGCAGCTGTTCTTATAAGACATATTATAATATGAAAAAAGACTTAGGAAAAATCCTAAGTCTTAATACGTGTGATAGAGGATTCGAACCCCCGGCCTTTTGGTCCGTAGCCAAACGCTCTATCCAGCTGAGCTAATCACACACGCTGTTCTCATCAGCAAAATCTATGATACTGTATTGGGACTTTTTTGTCAACAGTTTTTTGAAACTTTTTTTAAGTTGAAAGAGACAGTTAAATAGTGTATAGTCTAATGGAGTATAAGCAGAAGTATGCTATGCGCAGTATTGTACTGAAATACCTGAATGTGAACATGAAATTGCATTTAAAGTATAAGGAGGCAATATGGGAAAAACAGGAAAGAAACTGGTTTTAATCACTGCAGGAGCAATTGCAGCATGGGCAGCGGCCATAAAGCCAAGAACAAAGGGAAAGCCGGACATGCGTGTATTCTCTTCTTATGATTATGCAAACGGCGGAATCCACAACAATTGCAAAAATATACCGGAAAATACGCTGCAGTCTTATAAGAATGCTTTGCAGCATGGCTACGGAATCGCAATTGATGTCAGACTGACAAGTGATGGAATTCCGGTTGCTTTTTCGGATCATGACCTTTGGAGAATGTGCTCTGTAGAGGGAAATGTAGAGGATCTTACATTAGAAGAATTAAAGCAGCTTACCTTATTAGAAACAAGCGACAGCATTCCAAGCCTGAAGGAAGCCTTGGATTATATTGATGGTCAGGTGCCGGTTTTAATACAGTTGAAAAGTGAAGAGGAGGATTATTCTCAGCTTTGCGAAAAAACAGCCGTGCTTTTGGACCAGTACGATGGAATCTGTGCAGTAGAAGCACTTGATTACCGTTGTGTTCGTTGGTTTATGCGCTATCGTCCATTTATTATTCGGGGACAGATGCTGGAAAAAACAATTGATTTAGGAAATTCCTTTCTTGAATTTGTAAAGCAGATTGCAAAGAATTGTCTTCTTACAAATATTCTTACTAAACCGGATTTTATATCCAGTAATTTTGCGGATCGAAGGAGCATTAGTCTTTCCTTTTGCAGATTCCTCTATCATGTTCCAGTTTTGAACTGGGTAATTCATAGCCATAAAGAATATGAAAGTGCTCGTTTGGACGATGCAGTCGTTATATTTGAAGACATAAGACCATAAGCAAGGAATTGGTCGGGAGAAAAAAATGCAAATTATTATCGTGGGATGCGGAAAGGTAGGAAAATACCTGGTCCGGGAACTAGCAGCAGAAAACCACAATGTTACGATCGTAGATATTGACGGGGAGACTGTTCGGGATACAGCGTTGCAATATGATGTTATGGGCGTCGAAGGAAACGGAACCAGCTATAAGACGCTGGAGGAGGCAGACATTGCACATGCTGACATCCTTATAGCTGCAACAGAGAGTGACGAAGTAAATTTGCTTTGCTGTTTTATCGCGAAAAAGGCAAAATGCAGGACAATCGCCAGAGTAAGAAACCCCATCTATTCGGAGGAAAGCGAAAAGTTCCGTCAGGAGCTGGGAATTTCCATGATCATTAATCCGGAGAGAGCCGGAGCGATTGAAATGCTGCAGCTTCTTCAGTTTCCGTCTGCAATAGAAATCAGCAGCTTTGCCAAGGGTGGCATAGAAATGCTGGCCTTTCGGGTAAAGGAGGATTCCATCCTTACCGGAAAAAAGATAAAAGATATCACAGAGCTTCAGCAATATCAGCTTTTGATTTGCGTGGCAGAGCGGGGAGAGGAAGTCATTATTCCAAATGGTGACTTTGTAATTGAAGCGGGAGATGTTCTTTCTTTTATAGCAATCCCAGGACAGGCATCCAGAGTTTTTCGGGATCTTGGCATTTATACAAACAGCGTAAAAAATGCAATGATCGTTGGATGCAGTCAGACTGGTTACTACCTTGCGGAAATGCTGCTGAAGGCCGGAATAAAAGTAAAAATCGTTGAAATTGACAAAAAGAGATGCGAAGAGGTAGCAATCAATCTCCCGAAAGCGGATGTGATTTACGGAGATGGAACCAGCCAGAAGCTTATGGAAGAGGAGCATCTTGAAAAGATGGATGCCTGCGTAGCTTCAACGAATATTGATGAAGAAAATATTATTTTTTCTCTTTATGCAAGAAATAAGGTTCGAAAAAAAGTCATAACCAAAATCAGTCATCTGGAATTCAACAATGTCATTCAAAGCCTTAAACTGGATGGAATTGTAAATCCGAAAGAGGCAGCGGCAGAAACCATCCTTATGTATGTCAGAGCAATGAGCAACAGCTCCGGAAGTAATGTACAGACGCTCTACAAATTGAAGGATGACAGAGTAGAGGCTCTTGAATTTATCGTTTGCGGAGACTCCAAATTGGTTGGCATAGAGCTGCGCAATATGAACTTTAAGAAAAATGTTCTGATTGCCGGAATTGTACGAAAGGGAAAACTGATCATACCGGGCGGCGGTGATTATTTTATGCCGGGGGACTCAGTAGTAATTGCAACTACAAATAAAGGCTTTTTAAGACTTGAGGATATATTGGAAAGGTAGGAAGGAAGAAAAATGAATTACCGCATGGTTTCTTATATCCTTTTCTACATTTTGAAGCTGGAAGGAATGTTTATGTTTCTTCCGTGTCTCATCGGTCTTGTCTATAGAGAGTATGAGCAGCTTTTGGTTTATCTGGTATGTGCACTGGTGTGCCTTTTCCTTGGCTGGATCGGTACAGCAAAGAAACCGCAAAATATGCGTATTTATCAGAAGGAAGGCTTTGTTGGAGTTGCTCTGAGCTGGATTGTGATCAGTATTTTCGGTGCTGTTCCCTTTGTAGTAACAGGTGAGATACCTTCTTTTATCGATGCACTTTTCGAAATCGTATCCGGCTTTACAACCACCGGATCTTCCATATTGGAAAATGTAGAGCTGCTTACCCATACCAGCCTTTTTTGGAGAAGCTTTTCCCATTGGCTCGGCGGAATGGGAGTTTTGGTATTTGCCCTTATGATTATGCCGGTAAATGACGGCTCTCATATGAATCTAATGAAGGCAGAAAGCCCGGGACCGGATGTATCGAAGTTCGTTCCGAAAGTAAGAAATACCGCTATTATACTGTATAAGATTTATATTATTATGACACTTATCCAGATCGGCATTTTGCTTTTAAGCGGCATGCACTGGTTTGATACCATTTGCATCAGTCTTGGAACTGCCGGAACCGGAGGATTTGCAATTCTGTCTACCGGCTGTGCTTCTTATACGGCTCTTCAGCAATGGATCATAACGATTTTTATGATCCTGTTCGGGGTAAATTTTTCCTTTTATTATCTTATTTTATGCAAAAAGCTGGGAATGGCTTTACGAATGGAAGAAGTAAGAAAATATATCGGAATCATTATCGTCAGCGTTGCAGTGATCACCTGGAACATTTCGGATATGTATGATGGAATCGCAGAGGCTTTGCGACAGGCAGCATTTCAGGTTGGATCCATTATTACGACAACAGGGTATGCAACCACAGACTTTAATTTATGGCCGTCTCTATCGAAGACGATTCTTGTGGTCCTTATGTTTTGTGGCGCCTGTGCAGGCTCTACAGGCGGAGGACTCAAAGTTTCAAGAGTTATTATTCTGGTAAAAAATATAAAAAGGGAGATTTACAGGGCAATTTATCCAAGAAGGATTAAAACGATCCGAATGGATGATAAACCGATTTCGGATTCCCAAAGACATTCTGTAACCGTATATATTGTCGGATTTTTACTGGTATATGTTGTTTCGCTTCTTATTGTAAGTTTGGATGGCTTTACCTTTGAAACAAACTTTACAGCAGTAGCATCCACAATCAACAATATAGGACCTGCCTTTGGAGAGATTGGTCCTATGGGTAATTTCGGGGCGTTCAGTCCCTTGTCAAAACTGGTTCTGATCTTTGATATGCTGGCAGGCAGACTGGAGATTATGCCTATGCTGGTTCTGATCAGTCCTTTAGTATGGAGAAAAAGAGCATGAGTTCATGGAGAGATAATGTAAGAAAAGTGGTACCATATGTACCGGGCGAACAGCCAAAGGTAAAAGATGTAATCAAATTAAATACAAATGAAAATCCTTATCCGCCGTCTAAAAAAGTGAAGGATGCTTTGCAGGATGCAAAATACAAGCAGCTTCGAAAATATCCGGATCCATCCTGTCAGCAGTTGGTAGAAAAGTTGGCAGATACCTATAAGGTAGAGAAAGAGCAGATTTTTGTAGGAGTTGGTTCTGACGATGTGCTGGCAATGTCTTTTATGACCTTCTTCTGCTCCAAAAAACCCGTTCTTTTTCCGGATGTAACCTACTCTTTTTATGATGTTTGGGCAGATCTTTACAAGATCCCTTATGAAAGAGTTCCGCTTGATGAAAACTTTCAGTTAAAGGCAGAAGATTACTGTCGGGAAAACGGTGGAATTATATTTCCAAATCCAAATGCACCTACCGGTCTGGCAATTTCAACAGGAGAAATTGAAAAAATCCTGAATGCAAATCCGGACAGTGTTGTGATCGTAGATGAGGCATATGTGGATTTTGGAACAGAGAGTGCTCTGCCTTTGCTGGAAAAGTATGAGAATCTTCTGGTTGTTCAGACATTTTCAAAATCCAGATCACTTGCGGGAATTCGAATCGGATTTGCAATTGGTTCCAAGGAACTGATTTCTTATCTTTGGGCAGCGAGAAATTCCTTTAATTCCTATACCTTAAATGGTCTGGCCACAGCGGTGGGTACAGCAGCATTAGAGGATGATGTCTATTTTAAGGAGTGCTGTCAGAAAATTATAAAAACAAGAGAAGAAGCAAAAAAACGCTTTAAAAAGCTGGGATTTCAGTTTGGAGATTCTGCAGCAAACTTTATTTTTGTAAAGCATGAAAAAGTAGCAGCAGACATTTTGTTCCAGGAACTGAGAGAAAAGAATATTTTTGTAAGGCATTTTAACGGAGAGAGAACGAAGGATTATTTGAGAGTGACAATCGGAACCGACGAGGAAATGGAAAAGCTTTTTGAATATCTTGAGAAGAGATTAGCCTGAGAAAAACGGAAAAGATAAAGAATGGAAAACGAACGAAGATATGCGGTCCTGATTGATGCGGACAATATTTCTGATAAATATATAAAGATCATACTGGAGGAAGCAGCTGGAAACGGGATTATAACCTATAAAAGAATATACGGGGACTGGACGAATCCAAGTCATTCCTCCTGGAAAAAGGTCCTTTTGGACAATTCCATTATTCCAATGCAGCAGTACAGCTACACAACCGGAAAAAATTCCACCGATTCAGCTATGATCATTGATGCGATGGATATCCTTTATTCCGGGACTGTAGATGGTTTTTGCCTTGTATCTTCTGACAGCGATTTTACAAGACTTGCGGCCAGACTTCGCGAGGCAGGAATGCAGGTGATTGGAATGGGTGAATCAAAAACACCAACTCCTTTTATATCTGCCTGCAACCAGTTTAAATATCTGGACAGATTATATACACAGCAAAAGCAGGAGCAAAAAGAAGCTGCTGCTCTTGGTTCGAAGGCTATCTTAGAAGACAATAAGAAAAATGCAGACGAGCTGGAGAGAGTAAATACGACGATTCGCTCAATTATTGAAAATTTCTCAGATGAGGAGGGCTGGATCTTTTCCGGACGCCTTGGAGACCAGATTTCAAAAAGACTTCCGGATTTTGATGTTCGAAATTACGGATACTCAAAGCTGACTCTGTTTATGAATTCTCTGGGAGACTATGAAATAAACAAGCTTACACTTGGAAATCACCAAAAGCAGATTTATTTTCGGATTAAGAAAAAAGAGGAGAAAGAAACAGAGCAGACTCAGGAAAAGATTGTAAAACAGGTGAAGAAAACTTCGAAAAAAGGGTCCGGAAGAAGAAATCGAAGGACCGGAGGGAGAAAGTAGATGACAGACAGAAATGCAGCCATCGGAGTTTTTGACTCGGGTGTAGGCGGATTGACAGTAGCAAGAGAAATAATGCGAAATCTTCCCAATGAAAATATTGTTTATTTTGGCGATACAGCGAGAGTTCCTTACGGAAGCAAATCCAAAGAAACGGTATTGCGCTATTCCCGCCAGATTTATAAATTTTTGAAGACAAAAAATGTGAAGGCAGTTGTAATCGCATGTAACACGGCAAGTGCACTGGCGCTGGATGAATTAGAGGCAGAAGCAGATGTTCCTGTTTTGGGAGTGGTAAAGCCTGGTACGGTAGCAGCATTGCAGACAACAAAAAATAAAAAAATAGGGGTTATTGCAACAGAAAGTACCATAAAAAGTCAGCTCTATCAAAAGCTGATCGCACTTGCAGACCCCGATATTCAGGTGTTTGGAAAAGCATGTCCTCTTTTTGTACCGCTGGTAGAGGAAGGCTGGACAAATGACCCCATTACACTGGAAGTAGCAAAACGCTATCTTGCGGAGCTGCAGGAACGGGAAATAGACACATTGATCATGGGCTGTACCCACTATCCCTTGCTTCGAACATTGCTGAAAAGTTTTTTGGGAGACAGCGTTCAGCTTGTAAATCCGGCATATGAAACGGCAAGAACCCTGAAAAATATGCTTTTAGAGCAGGGCATGCAAAATGATAGCGGCAGGAGCGGAAGCTATTGTTTTTATGCCAGTGATTCTACAGAGCGGTTTAAGAAATTCGCAGATTCAATCCTGCCATGCAAAGTGGAATATACAGAGCAGATTGCCATAGAAAGGTATTGATTAAGGAGTAGAATGGAAAAAGAAGTTATTATTTACATAAACGGACTTCAATTTGCAGAGACAGAAGAAGGTTCCGAACCAATTGAGGTGATTACCACAGGGGAGTATTATTTCAAAAATGGAAGCCACTATCTTCTCTATGAGGATACGGTAGAGCAGGGAGAGGAAAAAAGCAAAAATATCATAAAATTCCGATCGGATTGCCTTGAAGTAATAAAGAATGGGCCTTATTCTACCAAAATGGTTTTTGAAAAGGAAAAAAAGACCCTTTCTCAGTATATGACTCCTTTTGGCATGTTAAATATAGGAATCTCAACGACATACGTTTCTTTGAAAGAAGAGAAGGACAAGATAGAAATGATCGCAAAATATGCCATGGATATTAATAATAATTTCGTGGCAGATTGTTCTGTGTCAGTTCAGGCAAGGTCAAAGAATGCAGAATTAAAATTATTGAACTCATAAGAAATGCTGGCTTTATGCCAGCATTTCTTCGATAATATTTTTCATATATGCACCGACGTGTTTTTGGTTTTCTGCAGGAAGATCCTTTATATAAATCGGTTTGCCATAACGTATGGTCACTTGGTTGCTGTGAACCCAGGGCTTGTGACCTTCCCAGACATCCATGGTGTTTTTTATGGCAATCGGGACAACGGGAGCACCGCTTTTGGAAGCCATCTTGAAGCTGCCGTCGTGAAAGTCCAAAAGAGGAAGTTCTTCCTTGTTTTTATTTCTGGTTCCCTCTGGGAAAATATACACGGAGGTATCAGATTTTAGGCGGGAAACACCATCCAGAACCATTTTAACGGAAGCTTTTACGTTGCTTCGGTCAAAGAAAAGGGCACGCATAAGAGAACCCCAGATTCCGAAAAATGGAATGTGCTTGAGATCTTCCTTGGCGACATAGGAGGTTGGAAGTTTGCAAAGCGGGTAGGTCAGAACAATGTCGAAGTAGCTTCGATGATTGCTGACGTAAAGGACCGGGATATCGTCAGGGACGTTTTCAAGTCCTTCTACCGTAAGCTTTATGCCGGCGAGAAAGCTGATTCCATGCAGAATCCAACAGATACAGCGGTGTGCAATCCGCTCAGCTTTTTTTTCATTCCTTTTTTGCATAATGGAAAGAATAAGTAAAAGAGGCAGAGTACAGATAAGATAAAGAACAATCAATATAATTATCAGAAATGAACGCATAAGGTCCTCCTAATTGCTAAATTTACAGGAAAGTTTAGCACAAAAGAGGAGAAAGGTCAAAATATCGATGGAAATAAAAGCACATGCGAAAATAAATTTAAGTCTGGATATTGTAGGAAAACGTTCGGATGGATATCACGAATTAGATACACTTTTTTATGAGCTTTCTCTGCATGATCTGCTTATTGTGGAAAAGCAGGAGAAAGAGGGTATTTTTTTAAACTGTTCGGATGAGACATTATCCTGCAGCCAGGACAATCTGATTTATAAAGCGGTAAAACTTTTGCAGGAGAAATATCAGATTAAAAAGGGAGTACGGATTTATCTTGAAAAAAACATTCCAATGGGAGCCGGACTTGGAGGAGGAAGCTCAGATGCAGCTGCAGCCTTAAAGGCTGTAAATGAATTGTTTAACCTGAACATACCAAGGGAAAACTTAAAGGAATTTGGAGCAAAACTTGGAGCAGATGTACCTTTCTTTATAGAGGGAGGTATGGCAAGGGCACAGGGAATCGGCGAGCAGCTGACACCTTTGAAGAAAAAGAAGCTTTGGCCTATGATAGTGATAAAGCCGGAAGTATCGGTTCCTACAGTTTGGGCCTATAAAGAGGCAGATAAAGTGGAAAATCCGCTGCATCCGGATATAAAAACGCTTTTGAAAAGTCTGGAGGAAGAAAATTACAGTCAGGTGTGTGAAAGTTTGGGCAATAGCTTTGAAAAGGCAGTATGTTCCCAATATCCCCAGATTGAGGAAGTAAAAAAAGAGCTCCTTTTCTATGGGGCAGATGTCAGTGTTATGACAGGAAGCGGAGCAGCTGTATTTGCTTTATTTGACAATGCCGAAAGAGCCGAAAAGGCAGCGGATCAACTAGAAAAGAAACATAAGGAATGGAAGATATTCAGAGAACTGGGAGATTAAAATGAAAAAAAAGAAAGCATTTTTCTTGCTTATACTGACAGCAGCACTGAGTCTGGCTGCATGTGGGAAAAATCAGGAAGAGACAAGTTCTATTTCTTCTGCTTCTACGGTAGAAGGGGAAGAAATTGATGCAGGAGAGGTAGCGGCACTTTGTCCGACCGGATGGAAAAGCGTCGGTGTTGAGGATTTGGAAGCATCGGATAGTGAAAGCATACGAAGTGATGCACTTCGTTTTGTAAAGGACGGAAGCAGCAGTGAAGATATTTACAATAATGCTTATATAGAAATTACTTATTATAAAGACAGTTCTTCTTTTAAAAGCGTTGATGCGCAGGAGTGGTATGAAAATGTCAATGAGCTGGAAAAGAAAAACTACGGAGCTTTAACGTGGGAAGGCTATAGTGCAGTCAGCATGGGAAAAAGCTTTGTTTATCTGGAAACGCAGAAAGATAAGGCTTATATTACGGCAACTCTCTGGATCCAGGAGGGAAATGAAGTATCTGCATCTCTTGACGATGTGGATGTGCAGGCAATCCTTGCAAGTATAACAATAAAAAAATAAGCAAAGAAAAAACCGGCTGTCTTTCGCTGAGGTTTTATAAGGCAGTATGATAAAACTTAATAGAACTAAGGCATTGCAATGGCAGATTGAGGCTTTGACTGTAAAAGGTCAGAGCCTTTTTTCTGTGCTTAGAAAATCCGCACATTCGCAATTTGAAAACCAGCCGAAGTGCAGATTTGAAATTGTGCAGACGGTCTGCACAATTTGCAGGATAAAAGTTCATTGAACAAAAAGCCTTTATAGGTAGTCTTTCTTTTTTTGCCTCAAAATAATAAAAAATACAGGTGTAAACCGCAATGTAACCTATGTTTTACGTGATAGTTGGTGGTGACAACCACGGTTTTTCCATATAATGAGGGCAACAAAACGAAAGGACGAAACGCAGATGGATATGATAACATTATCAAATGTTCAAAAAAGCTATGGTTCTCATCAGGTTTTAAACGATGTGTCCCTGAATGTTCGTAAGGGAGAGATTTACGGACTTATCGGAAAAAACGGTGCGGGTAAAACAACAATTTTTAAAATTATCCTTGGACTTACAGAATATGAACAAGGCAGGCTTCGTATTGCCGGAAGCAAATCTGAAAAAGATTTATTGCAGGCGAGAAGAAAAATAGGCTTCTTTATAGAAAAGAATTTTTTTGATTATCTCAGTGCAAGAGAGAATCTGGAATATTACCGTCGGATGAAAGGTATAAAAGATAAATCAGAAACAGAACGAGTATTAAAACTTGTCGGTCTGCAAAATGCAAATGGAAAATTTTCCGATTTTTCTATGGGAATGAAGCAGCGACTGGGAATAGCAAACGCTATGCTAGGAAATCCGGAAATTATAATTCTGGATGAACCTGTAAATGGACTTGACCCACAAGGAATTGCAGATATCCGTAATCTGATTGTTAGTCTGAATAAAGAACTTGGAACAACATTTATTATTTCGTCACATATTTTGGGAGAACTTGAGCATACGGCAAACCGCTTTGGAATTATCGACGGCGGCAGGGTGCTGAAAGAAATAACGCATGATGACCTGAAAGTGAGAAACAGTAAAATTGAAATCAGCGTTGATGATTATGAAAGAGCAAAAAAATTGCTCACAGATAATCACATTAAAATTTCAAAAGAAACTTCTGAATATAAATCACTTGAAGATTATTATTTTGAACTTGTTGGAGGTGCAATCAATGACTGATTACATTATGGCGGATATAAAGCGAATTTTGCACAAAAATTCTTTTTTGACTTGTGTTGCCGTCTTTTTCATAATCTATGCAGGGCTGGTTTTTATTTACTTCAATCCGACCTTTACATCGGATGTGTATGTAGCAAAGACAACAAGCTATTTGACTTATTTCCCTCTTATTGTTGGGTTGTTTGTGTTCATGTCGGTTTATGCAGATGATTTCAAATGTAAATCCATGCAGGTGGCAATCGGATATGGTTTTAGCAGAAAGAAAATCATTGCTTTAAAGCTGTTTGAAAGCCTTATTATATTATTCGGCGTTTCTGTCATAGCAGGTGCTGTGATAACAATTGTTCCGTCAGTACTGGGACTTTCCCTTACTTCACAGTTGCGATTAAGTTTAGTCCTTACAATGCTGTCTGAAATGCTCAGAGCA
The DNA here is from genome assembly GCA_963624695.1 of bacterium. Taxonomy (GTDB): domain Bacteria; phylum Bacillota; class Clostridia; order Lachnospirales; family Lachnospiraceae; genus Alectryocaccobium. The sequence continues at coordinate 1,101 of CAVFRH010000041.1, read as the reverse complement.
TTCGGATATATCGCAATATCGGCAATTGCTGTATTTTCAACTCAAAACGCAGTAAATGGAATTATCGTGTATGTACTGTTGGCAACAAAATCTGTTTATATCATTCTTTCTATGATTTTGGGACAGGATATCATCGTTCGTACACTTGGAGATTTGAGCAGATATCTTTATACGAATCAATTATATATGGCAAAAGCCGCTTTGCTTCAAAACGGCAGGTTGGAAATAGGAACTGTCATTGCAGTTGCACTTTATGTATTTGTTCCAACAGTGATTTCGGCAATTATTTTTAACAAAAAAGAACTTGAATTTTAAAGAAAGGGTAAATTAAAATGAAAAAGAAAGTTATCATTATCATCGCAATCGTACTTGTTATCGCAGGAGCTTTTTGGGCAAAAGGATATTATAACGACCGCTATGTGGCTTCAGACAGCTTCTATACACAAATACCGCAGGACGAAGTGAATGAGGATTCATGGCTCGTCGATTCAGATGGCGTGAAACAGGAAAAAGGTAAGGAATATAATCTTATCGGATATAACGAAAAAGGAGAGCAAAGAGAAGTTTACTTTAGGATAAAAGGAAGTGCTGAGAATTACTATGCCGCCGGAACATATATTAAAGTGAACACCAGTAAAACAACGGTTCTCGGTCAGGAGACTGTTGATGAGCAGGCAGTTCCGCAAAAAGCCTTAGAGCAAATCAATGCAAATGGTACAAGAGTGAAATAACAGACAGCGGACAAACAGTATAAATTTTATTATAACGAAAACGGAGTTGATATTATGGACACTACAAGAGCAATAACGATACTTGTTGCAATATTATATGTTTTATTTTGGATTGCCGTTGCCGCCGGCATCATATATCTTTTCATACTTATTATAAAAGCATTGAAGAAATATATAAATTCAAAAGAAGTGAGAGAAGAAAAGAAGGAAACGGCAAAATCGCTTGGAGAAGCGTTAAAGGAAAACAGAATCAAATGCCAAATGACGCAGGAATTTGTAGCCGAAACACTCGGAGTGAGTCGTCAGTCTGTTTCAAAATGGGAAAACGGAACAAGCGATCCGAACACATCGAATCTAATCGCTCTTGCAA